>JAHZKP010000061.1 GCA_022600345.1 Alphaproteobacteria bacterium
ACGTCCTCGCACGCCTAGCAGATCATCCCGCAAACCGCATTGACGATCTCATGCCATGGAACTGGAAGCCCACGCGAGCGGCCCCCAACATAGCCGCCTGATCCACGCCGCCATTACCTGCGGCCTTCACCGGATGCGTACTCCGCGATGCAAAGCGCCCACGTAACGAACAGCCTGCCCACCGAAACGCCACCAAACGGCGTGCCACGAGAAATGTTTGAACTTCTCAAAGAAAACAAGGACGAGTTTCGCGAGCTATTCAAGGACGAACGGGCTAAACGCGAGGCAGCAGAAAAAGCCCGTGAGGAAGAGCGCACTGCTCATCAAAAGGAGAGCCAAGAGCTCATCGATGACCTGTCCGTCGCCTACAACAAGATTTTTGACCTGAAAGACGAGAACGCGACCCTCCAATTGTCGCTGACGCAGCTAAAGACTGCTCTGCCTGGACGTGAAGACAAAAAGCCTCTGCCAGAAACGCCTTCATTCCAGCCAGTTCAACGAGGTCGGTTTATTCCCAAAAGTGTTCGACACCTTGAATTTGACGATCAATAGCCCCGCCACGGTCAGAATGCAGAACAGTCAAAATCTGATATAATAATCCAATATGAAAGCCGCACATGCGATTGCACCAGGGAAGTCACCATTATCGGAGACTTCCGATATCACGGTAGAGCCCACAATCTATACCTTAGATCAATTCCTTCAATACAGACTTCACGAGGCATTGCCGGTTATTGAGTGGGAAGGGGAGTAGCTCCTCAAAATAAGTGCCACAATTGCCGCTTGGCAATTTTCTGGTATAATTTTCATGTATGACAACTACAGCAATTGACCTCTATAAAGCGCTAGTTAGAGCCGGTGTTGACGAGGATACCGCTCGTGTTGTGTCCGAGGAAGTCACCGGTCGCAATGAAGATATTCGCGTTCTTACAGCGCGCGTTAATATGCTCATCGCAATGAACACCGCCGCTTTCGTTGGTGTCGTTTTGCTCTTGCTTGAACGGTTGATTTAGCGCGTGCTCCAACCCAATAATATGGCCGCATGGAACCACTTTCTACATGCCCATTCGCTTTATAAATAAAATGCGAATGCCTACACCTTCGTTCCCTTGAGACCTTTGATACAATTGCTGTGTATGTCCAAGCGCAGCACCAATCCCATCAAACATCACATCACCTGCTTCCTGGAGTACTGTGAGGTTGAGAAAGGCCTCTCAGACAACACCCAAAAAAACTACAACCATCACCTGGCGCAATTCGTTCGTTGGCTTGAACGCCAAGACCGACCTCACTGCCTGGCTCACGAACTCACTGCTGACGACATCTGGAACTACCGCCTTTACCTTGCCAAAAAATATCGCACTAACACCGGTGCTTACTTAAGCAAAGCGTCGCAAAATCGGCTGCTCTCCTCCCTGCGCGCCCTACTACGCTATTTCCATGTCCGAGGCATCGAAGCTATCGCCGCCTCCGATGTAACGCTTGCCAAAGACAACTCCAGCCAATCCCTGACATACCTGCCCCTCCCCGACATCCTGAAGATGCTGGAGGTGCCTGACATCACCAAGAAAAAAGGGCTTAGAGATCGCGCCATCATGGAGCTGCTCTTTTCCTCCGGTCTGCGGGTATCGGAGCTTGTTGGTTTAGACGTCACCGACGTGGCAGGCATAACTGACGCCAGCAATCGAAGTTTTGAAATTTCGGTGACCGGCAAGCGCAACGTCACGCGCTCGATCTATATCTCGCCACGAGCTGCTTCGTGGGTGACCACCTATCTCAAATCCCGCACCGACGCGCTCGATCCCCTCTTCATCAACCTGGCTTCAAGATTTAAAGATCACCACCGGCTCACACCGCGCGCAATACATATGATGGTTGTCAAGACTGCTGCCTTAGCTGGATTATCAAAAAAAATTACTCCCCACACCTTCCGCCATAGCTACGCTACCGATCTCCTTTCTCATGGTGCGGATTTGAGAAGTGTCCAGGAACTTCTTGGCCATAAAAATGTCGCCACTACGCAAATCTACACGCACCTCACCAACACTCAACTTAGGAAGGTTCACGAACAATTTCATGCTCGCCATGAAGATGATTCGAAACCAACTGAATAATTGTAATCTTATGTTACAGCTTTATTCTTATTCGAAAACTTTCCTAATCCCTTCTATCATCCGTCAATAGTTGTCACCCCTCATAAGAAAAGCCCCTTGCCAAAAGACAAGGGGCTAGTCATTACGCTTCTTTGGGGTAACGGTGAACCGTGGACATTTCGAGCCAAAGGCCGATGAAGTTTCCACCGATACAACGTCAGCTAGCTAAGGCTACGAGTAGCCGTCACCAGCTTGAAGAGTAGTATATGTCTCCAGGCACACCAGACCGATAATCAGCCAACATGCGCTTGGCCCAGTCTCGTGTTTCGATCACGTCGCTAAGATACTCCTCGTCATACTGACATGAGCCGAAGAAAAAACCGTCACGCGTCGGGAGGAGCTTTTTGGCCACGCGCGGATCATCGACCACCCTTCCTGGTTGCCACAGGTCAATCCCTTCCGGATGATCTTTGTCGTAACGTCTGCCATTCCAGACTTCTCCCTTAACAAGCTTCGAGGCTTTTGTGACTTCGTCGCAGATGTCGAGTAATCGACTAAGTTGATCCCAATCGACGTGATACGACTTACAGTCGTCGTGGCCGTCCTGCACATTATCCACGAACCAAGCGTGAATGTGGTTTGCCTTTCGCCAACACATTACCTCCTCTTCAACATTTGATATACCGTCAGCTCGAATACTTTTAACTGGCTTGCCGCCGTATTCAATCTGAACCTTATATCGCTCCTCTGGTCTCTGATGCTGCCACTGCTTAACGTGGAGCCTCCGAGACGCGTACATGTCTAAACCCATATTTATTGTGGTTATTGGGCTTGTAATGCTGACTGTTGATCAGCACCGCGAAATTAGCCGCGACTTGTTCGCTGTCAACGGTTCTATTTGACCGCCGGTGAGAGTGGTCAACATGTTCAACAAGAACAAACCTCACATTTATGTGAAAAACTCGGAGCACGTCACACCTATACGATCCGTGCCTATCCCCTTAGGTCCGGAAGGCTGGGTAGGGCCGGGCGCGGTCGATGATTTGACGCATGGTGCGGGTCGGTTGAGTAACGAGCCCCTCGATCGTGCGGGCGGCAATGCGTGCAACGCCGTTCGTGCGGCGGCGGTTGTAGCGGAACGCAAACTCATCGAGATAAGCCTGAAGATGCTGCGCTCGCACGGCTCCGGCGTGGGTGCCCAGCAGCCATCGCTTCAACAGTGACGCCACCCAATGAACGTGCTGTAGCCCATCGTTCGCGGCTCGCTCTGCGGGCTTCTGCACGCTTCGGTGGTGTGCGCGGTCGCCAAGGCTACGGGGGTTGTAACTGGCAAGGCCGTCGCTTGTGACGTCGGCGTCGGTCTTCACATTGGTGTCGGCGAAACGCTTCAAAGTCGGCTCATCAGCGCGCCTTGCGTGTGCCAGCCGCACGCGACCTGCGCGCTCGACCGCGACCAGCACCATCGGCTTTCCCAGCCGTTTGCCTCCGATGAAAGTTTCATCTATTTCAACGTCTTCACTCAACGGCTTGCGGTCTGGCTGAAGGAGCGCCGCACGCAGCTTATGGAGCCAGGACCAGGCCGTCTTATACGACCCGAAACCCATGATCCGTTGCAGCCTTGTAGCCCGAGAGGTAGCAACACCAATCCGAAAAAAACTGTCCTCAACTTCCACAACAAGCGCCATATGTCTGAATCGGAGGGCATGGAAGCGTCCCATAACTGCAAAAGACGCAGCAATTTCCTTGTCTCGGCCGGAGCATTTTTCCGCAAGACTTGCAGGGATAGAAACCCACACAGGCGTTCAGAGGCATTGTCTCCGATTCCGTATGTCCGCAGTGTGGACACGAAATATCGGAGACGATTATCACTCGTTGCTTCGGTTCCGGCATCAACCCTGCTATTGTACACACCAATCGATGCTATTGGCTCCCTGGTCGGAGCAAAGTTCTTAGGCGATGGGAAATAGGCAATGTCTGGCTGCAGTTGTGGCAACGACGTGAAATTTGACGGCGCATCGGCGGCTTATAGGCGCGCGCTATGGGCTGTTATCGCTATCAACGCTTCAATGTTTGTGATCGAAATGGGTGCTGGCCAGATCGCCGGCTCGCAGGCGTTGCAAGCCGATGCGCTCGATTTCCTTGGTGACAGCGTCACCTACTCCATGTCGCTCTTCGTCATCGGCATGCCTCTGGTCTGGCGCGCACGCGCCGCATTCATCAAAGGCGTTAGCCTCGCTTTGATGGGACTCTGGGTCTTTGGCTCAACCGCCTATTCCGTACTTGTCATGGGAGTGCCACAGGCGGAGATCATGGGGGCTGTGGGCATGCTCGCCTTTGCCGCCAACGTAGCCAGCGTGCTGCTGCTTTTGAAATACCGTGACGGTGATGCAAATGTTCGATCTGTCTGGCTTTGCAGCCGCAACGATGCCATTGGAAATGTGGCGGTGGTGCTGGCGGCAAGTGGTGTATGGGCGACGACAAGCGCGTGGCCGGACTTGATTGTCGCCGCAATCCTGGCCGGTCTTTTCCTATGGTCCTCGGCCCAAATAGTTCGCCAAGCATTGACAGAACTCGATACAGTCGCAGGTGCCGAGAAGGTTTGACAGGCGGACCGCATAGCGGCCCGCTCTGTCGTCTCCAGACCTACTTCGCGGCTTCCATATCGGTCACGCGATACTGCTTGTCACGGCCAAGTTTAACCTTGAAGTCGACCTTGTCGCCGGCCTTGACGCTACCCAGATCAACCCGCTTGGTGACGGGCAAGTCCATGGTCATCGTCGGCCAGCCAAGATCAGGCATCGGTTCATGGGTGAGGTTGATCATGCCCTTGTCGGCATCGACGGAATTGATAACGGCGACACCGCTGGCCTCTGTTTTGCCAGGCATGGCTTCACCGTGCTTCATGGCACCGTGGTCCATTTTGGAGTGGTCCATCATTTTTCCATGGTCCATGGCTTTATCGTCCGCCAATGTGGCCGTTGCGAATCCTGCAGATAAAATCAGGACACTTGTTAGTGGAATTCTCATTTGTCATCTCCCATTGTTGTAAGATAGTCCAGCGATACTCCCATCATAAGATGGGACGTTATTGGCTCATTCCGGGCGTTGTTGTGGTGACAAATCCCGTTAGAACCAAAACGAGGAAAGCAAACACCCATTCCAATCGTATCGATTGCCGGAGTCTTGCCGTGGCTACGTTTGGTCTTTCTTCGATCATTGGTGTCAGTCTGAGCTTGTTGTAAGCGGCCAAAGACAAAATGATGGCGACGCCAGCCAACTTGGCAAAAAAGAGCCGCTGATAGCCGTCCGTTGTCTCAACCCGCCACCCGACGAGCATTCCCAATACAAACACGCCCGCGACAATCACGAGGGCCACGACAGGCATGGCAAAGCGGCCGAACAGATCAACGGTCTCGGCCGTGTCCTGAGTGCTTGCATTTACGGTGAGCGCGGCGAGCGGCCACAGTGCGCCAAGCCACCAGTGCACCGATGCGACATGGGCGAACAATGCCGCCCCAACCAACAGTGGCTGACTTGTGCCGGCCGTATGTCCTTCCAAGGCATAAGACGTCATGGCCAATACTGCGCCGAGTGCGGCCATCACGCTTTTTTTGACTGCTGCGAGAAGGACCAGCAGGACGCCGACAATACGAAGCAGTGCGGCCTGGCCGTTTGGCATCTCGAGGGCCATCCAGCGCATGTCCGGGCTGAAGGCGAGGCTCCAGTCGCCGCCGGAGATTGCGTGCTGGAACAGGAGATACCTCACTGGTTCGGCGAAGACGACGAGCGCGGTCCCAAGCTGCACTTGGCGCGCCAGAACCCGTTCAATGTGGCGGACGGCATGCGGGAAGGTGAAGGCAAACAGCACACTCCCCGCAGTCAAGATCGTTCCGAGATAGACGAATACGCGAAGTGCCGCGGTCAGAACGTCGGGATCAATACTCATGGACGCCACACCTACTCAGCAGAGACCGTGAACGTAAAGTTGCCGTTCATCACATGTCCATCCTTGCCGACACCGGTCCACGTCACCTTGTAATCGCCGGCTTGAAGGGGGGGGACAGATAGGATGACGTTTGATGTGAATGCTTTCGGGATGCGGGTGACCGCAATTTCCTCGGCGCCTTGTCCAGGTTCACGTAAGATCTTGGCGAGTGTGAGCCGGAGATCGTTAGTGAATTTCAGTTCAATTTGACTGAGTCCCGCAGCGACAGTTTCGCCATCTTTTGGAACGCTCTTGTTCATTTTCGAGTGAGCAAAAGCATGGCTGCCTGACATTGCGATCGCAAAGGCAAGCAGACTGAGTCTCAGTGGTTTCATCCAGCGGCTCTTTTTTCCTTCAATCACTTGCGTCGGTTCCCTCTGTTTGTTTCCACAAAGTCATTCTCATTTCGCCTCACTCTGCCGGTGTAGGGACGGCAGGCACGTCAGAAACAGCCTTCTCTATCTTGTGTCCCCGATACATACGGCCTTCCCAAATCAAATACACGACGGGTATGACGATCAGCGTTAGAACTGTTGTCGAGGCCATTCCGCCAAGCATCGGCAGAGCGATGCGCCGCATGACGTCTGAGCCCAATCCTTCAGTGAAAAAGATCGGCGCAAGGCCCGCGACAATTGTGAGGACCGTCATCAGCTTGGGGCGCACACGCAGTGCTGCTCCAGCCACCACCGAATCCTCCAATTCCTTGAAATTCTTCGGCGGATGCTCGCGCACCTGTTGGTCGATGTAGAGCAGCATCACCACTGCCGTTTCAATCGCGATGCCCCCGAGTGCGATGAAACCGACTGCAACTGCGACCGACATATTGTAGCCAGCCAGATAAACGGCCCACAGTCCGCCGATCAGCCCAAATGGCAGCGACAACATAATGATGAACGTCCGGTCGAGCTTGCCGAAGTGGAGCATCAGAAGAACGAAAATAATGAGTACGGCAGAGGGGACTGCAATCGTAAGACGATCTGCTGCCTCCTGCATCTGCTCGAATTGTCCCGACCACGCGATGGCATATCCCGGCGGAAGATCGACAGTCTGTGAAATAGTTTGCTGCGCTTCAGCGACGAAGCTTCCAATATCGCGGTCGGCGATATCAACGAACACCCAGCCTGTCAGGCGTGCATTTTCCGAACGGATCATCGGCGGGCCGTCGACGTAGACGATCTGGGCAAGTTCGGCGAGTGGGATGTGCTGGCCCTGCGGGGTCGGTACCAGGATTTCGCCTAGCTGATCCGTTGATTCCCGGAACGGACGATCATAGCGCAGGAGGATGTTGTAGCGCTCGCGGCCCTGAACGCTTTCAGCGAGCTTCATTCCGCCGAGCGCTGTCTGAATGACAGATTGGAATACGGCTAAATCGATATTCCGCCTCGCCAACTCGCGCCGGTCAGGCTGGATTTCGATGTACTTTCCGCCCTGCACACGGTCGGCGAATGCAGAGCGGGTTCCTGGAACATCTTTCACCGCACCTTCGACTGCAAGCGCGATCCGCTCGATCGTGTTCAAATCATTGCCGGATATCTTGATGCCGATAGGTGTGCGGATACCCGTCGAAATCATGTCCATGCGGATCTTGATCGGGTAGCCCCAGGAATTGACGAGACCAGGGATCTTGGTGCGGGCATCAAGTTCCGAGATCAGCTCTTTTGACGTCAGTCCACTTCGCCACTCCTCCTTTGGTTTCAACTTGATCCAAGTTTCGATCATTGAGATGGGGGCTGGATCCGTGGCGGTATCTGCACGGCCGAGCTTGCCGAAGACACGCTCGACTTCCGGTATCGTGCCAATCAACCGGTTGGTTTGCGCCAGAACCTCTTTGGCCTTGGTGATCGAAACGCCGGGCAATGTTGTCGGCATGTAGAGCAGTTCGCCCTCATACAGCGCGGGCATGAATTCGCTGCCGATCTTGGTCAACGGAATTGTCATGGAAGCAACAGCGCCCAGTGTCAGGGCGATGACTAGCCAGCGTGCCTTGAGGGAGAGCCACAACAACGGCTTGTAGGCGGCAACGAAGACCCAGTTGATAGGGTTCTGCATCTCCTTCAGCACCTTGCCGCGCACCAGCCAGACCATCAGGACGGGAACGAGCGTCACGGACAGCATCGCGGCAAAAGCCATGGCGTAGGTTTTAGTGAAAGCCAGCGGTGCGAAGAGCCGGTAGCTTTGTCCTGTCAGTGCAAACACCGGCAGGAACGACACGGTGATAATAAGGAGCGAGAAGAATAGACCGGGCCCCACCTCCTTGGCCGCCAGTAAAACCGCGCCGCGGCGTTCCTCCGGAGTTGCCTCACCAGGCATCATGGACAGCTTGCGGTGTGCGTTCTCGACCATCACGATAGACGCATCGACCATGGCGCCAATAGCGATGGCAATGCCACCCAGCGACATAATATTGGCCGTGATCCCCTGTTCGGCCATGACGATGAAGGCTGCGAGGACGCCGAGCGGAAGAGTGATGATTGCAACGAAAGCGGAGCGGACGTGGAGGAGAAAGATGAAGCAAACGAGGGTGACGACGATGCCTTCCTCAATCAGCTTCTTGGTCAAATAATCGACCGCCCCTTCGATCAATGGTGCGCGGTCATAGACGGTGACGATCTCGACACCTTTGGGTAGACCGGACTGTAGCGTTTTGATCTTCTCCTTGACGGCGTCGATCACTGTAAGCGCATTTTCACCCGAACGCATCACGATGATGCCACTAACCACTTCGCCTTTGCCGTTCAGTTCAGTGACACCTCGGCGAAGTTCCGGACCTTCGATGACGTTAGCGATGTCTGAGAGAAGTACCGGTGTGCCGCCTGCCGAATAGACAACGACGTCCTTTAGTTGCTGGAGGTTCTGGACGTAGCCGGTGGAGCGGATGATTAGCTCGGTTTCGGCTTGCTCTATGACTCGTCCGCCCACTTCACTGGAGGCCGCGCGGACGGCTTCGTTGATGCGCGAAAGCGGGATGTTATAGGCGCGCAACCGGTTGGGATCGACGAGGACCTGATACTCCTTGACGAAACCGCCAACGGAAGCAACTTCTGAAACGCCTGGGACCGTTGCCAGTTCGAACTTCAAAAACCAATCTTGCAATGTGCGAAGCTGGGCTAAGTCGCGCGTTCCGGTTTTATCAACCAGCGCGTATTGATAGATCCAGCCAACACCGGTGGCGTCAGGACCGATCTGGGGCACAGCATTTGAAGGCAGCGAGCCTGTTGTTGCCGACAAGGCTTCGATGACACGTGAGCGTGCCCAGTACTGGTCGACATCATCTTCAAAGATCACATAGACGAAGCTCGTGCCAAACAACGAGAAGCCCCGAACATCCTTCGTCTTGGGCAATCCCAGGAGCGTCGTCGATAGAGGATAGGTGACAAGGTCCTCGACGATCTGAGGCGACTGGCCGGCAAACTCCGTGCGGATGATAACCTGCGTGTCGGTGAGATCTGGAATAGCGTCG
>JAHZKP010000062.1 GCA_022600345.1 Alphaproteobacteria bacterium
GCGCCGGATGCCGCGAATTCCACAGGACTTTAGAAACTGTGGACCAACATCAGAGCGGTGGGCATCTGGAGGCGCAAAAAAGAGATTCACCCCCACCTATCCGCGCCAGGATCACTTCGCTCCTTGGCTTCAAGTTGACCTGCCGAATGCCGCGATTCCCCCATCCCCCCTCACCTAGGTCCGCCAAGATGACTTGCAAACGCCAAGACGCTGCCATTGACATTCGCATTGTCGGTATCGTTTGCCAGGGCGCTTGCAAGTCATGGCAGCCCGTCCTCTCCCCGTCGTGTCGAAGACGCGCTTTCAGCGCGATGGGAGAGGAGCCGACGGCGTCCTCCCCCTGTGAGATCAGGGCCTGGGAGGTGGTGCAATCCAGGGGGGCAAACAAACCGTGAGCATTCCGTACTGTTCAAGTTTTGGCCCAACACACCGAGCGCCCAGCGGCTCCGCCCCCTTGGACGGGGGAGGACGGAATGTCATCTCTTGGGCCCGGTTTGCAGTCGCCAGCAGCGCCGCACCCGCAACGCCAGGGACCAAGTGATCGTGACATTCCCAGGTGGGGGTGTCCGTTGCTTGGCTTGCAGTTGGGGCGGAGAATCGTACGGCGCCGGATGCCGCCAGTTCCACAGGACTTTAGGAACTGTGGACCCAAAAAACGGTGCAAGCTCTCGGTGATTTTTTCGCAAAAAAAACGCACCTGCCGCTGGACCCGCCTCGCTAGATGAAATCTCGCACTCAGCTTTGCTCAAGCAAAGCTCAGCTTGGAGCGGGTAGCGGGAAAGTTTGAAGTATTCCATCGCCAACGGCGATCAGGAAGCAAGGCGACCCGGCGATACATCAACATGGGCTTGCCCAATGTTGAGCACAAGGTGCCGCCGCCCCTTCGGAGCACGACTAGCGCGTGAGATCATCAGCTCCACACGACTTTAGGAAGTGTGGACGAAATAGCATGCTGCGGGTAACGGGAATCGAACCGTCTGTGCGGAGCACAGCAAGCAGAGAATCGCGGGTTCGGGCGTCAGATGATGTTTGTTACTTTACGGAGCTTGGAGCGGGTAGCGGGAATCGAACCCGCGTATTCAGCTTGGAAGGCTGCTGCACTACCATTGTGCTATACCCGCGTCTCAGTATTTTGTCCGTTCCACAGGACTTCAGAAACTGTGGACCGCAAAAAACCTGGTGGAGGAGGTTGGATTCGAACCAACGTAGGCATAGCCAGCGGATTTACAGTCCGCCCCCTTTAGCCACTCGGGCACTCCTCCTTATCGCCGCACGACGGTTACACCGCACAAACGAAATTGCCCCGCAAAAAGCACCGCGGGGCAGAAGCCAAGTTATGGTAACACCCAGCCGCCATGTCAACGCCTTTGATGCCGCATTGTTCACAGTTTCGCATCAACACCGTTGCGCGTGCGCCCATTCGCGACCATTGTCGCGACCTTCGCGCCCATTTCGAGGCGTTTTGCAAGCTAGAACCCTGGTGACAGATGCCCGATAAGCGCCCCCGCCCCGCCGACAAAGGCAGCCGCCCGCCCCACCGTGGCGGCAACCGGCGCCCAAATCCTCGCCACTCGGGCCCCGCTCCCAAGGAAGAGTTGAGCGAAATCAGGATCTTCGGCCTCCACCCCGCCCAAGCAGCTCTCACCAATCCCGCCCGCAAAATCCTCAATGCGGCAATGACCGCAAACGCCGCCCGCAAGCTCGATGCCCAATTGCGCGACCGTGAAATCGTCCCAGAACCGACAACTCCGCGCAATCTCGATCGCATATTGGGGCCCGATACCGTCCATCAAGGCATCTTGCTGGAATGCGAACCGCTTGAAGAGCCATCCATCGAAGACCTGATCATCGCCGCTGGTGAAGGCCGCCCTCTGATGGTTCTCGATCAGGTTACCGACCCCCACAACGTCGGCGCCATATTGCGCTCAGGCGCTGTCTTCGGCTGCGGCGGCCTGATCATGACCCGACGTCACAGCCCACCGCTATCAGGTGTATTGGCCAAATCCGCCTCTGGCGGCCTGGAACACGTCCCAGTGCACCTGGCAACCAACCTCGCCCGCGCCATTGGTGAATTGAAAGACGCCGGCGTCATCACGCTGGGGCTGGACGGCGGCGCGGAGACCGAATTTCACGATGCGATTCCCAGCGACCGCCCGATGGCGATTGTTCTGGGGGCCGAGGGCAAGGGCCTTCGCCAATTAACCGCTGAGAAGTGCGATCAACTCTGCCGCATCGAAACCACCGGCGCGCTGGCAAGCCTCAATGTTTCCAATGCCGCAGCAATCGCTTTGCATTTGGCCGCCATGAAGCGGCGCGGCAAATAAGAACGCATATTTGCATACGTCGATCATCCCCGACGTAAAAAATAAAAAGGGCCCGCGTGCTCTCTTCGAAAGAAAACATCGCAGGCCCTTGTTTTATCGTCCACTTGAAGGCCGTGCCGGTCGGCGCCAGCCTCTTATCACCAATGACCGCGCCGAATGCGGCCATGATTGCGGCGGTGCCAACGGCGGTGATGATATCCACGACGGTTGTCGCCCCAGGACTTGTAGTAAGGCGGCTTGCGCAGGTAACGGCGCTTACGCACGACATGAGCCGGACGCCAGTAACCTGAGTTGTAGTAAGGGTAATATCCGCGCGGCTCATACCGGTAGGCATAGGGATCGGTGTGGCGGTGATATTCATAGACGTGACGGTAACGGGGCCGGTAAACCCGGTGGCGCACTTCGCGCGTTACGCCCCAACCAGATGGCCCGCGATCCCGCCACGAACCTCCAGCTTCGACCGGCAGCGGCATCGACACCACCAGTGCAGTGACAACGGCGCATAACGCCATCGCGTACTTTACAAAACGCATACTCGTTAACTCCAGCATTCGGACTACAATAGTTACACTTCGCTAACAATAACCACAAAAGTTGATGAACTGATAAACGAAATCGCCAATCGCTTCGATATCGCCCCACGCCCCCTTCTTTCGAAAATCATAGCGCAATTGACTCAAGCCAGCGGCCAATTTTGCAAAACCGGTCACGCTTTAAGTAATTCCTCACCCAAATGATGGATTTTCAACCCTGCGCGCCCCGGTGCGCAAATGACCGGCCGTGCCCGCATATCGGCCCCCCGTTTCGGTAAAGTAACAGAGTAACCCAGGTTCCAAGTGTCGAACGTTTCGCCCACCAAACGCCGACCTGCCAAGATTGAGTCGGACCGTGAACGCTTGGAGCGCGGCCAGGCCCGGCTGCAGGAACTGCTGCGCAACCCCGGCCCGGGCATCAAGGTGATCCCTCACGGATCAACTCCTGATGCGCCGCCGACCCCGAGCGCGCCTCCCACACAAACCGAAACGCCACGTAAAGCTGCTCAACGGACCGCGCAAAACAAGCCCGCTTCGGCGCCTGCGAGAAACACCGCGCCCGGGCCGTCAGCACCTGCCAAGACCGTTGCCAAACCGCAACCTGCCCCACACCGCCCGGCACAACGCCCAAAGCAACCAGCCAGCAAACCTCGCGTAAAGCAAACCGCCAAGCAACCGCCTCAATCCGCGCGGATCATCACCGACCCCAAAGTTCGCGCACCTGTTGCAAAGACCGCCAGAACGCCCGACGCCCGCCCCCAATCGGCCACATCACAATCCCAACAGCCCGCGCCCACCAATAGTGAGCGGCCTCGCCCCACGGCGTCTGGCGAAATCGAACGCGCCATTCTGGCCTCCAAACGCGCCTTCATATCGCTTGGTGTCTTCAGCTTCGTCATCAATATCCTGATGCTGGCCGGCCCGTTGTTCATGTTGCAGGTCTACGACCGCGTGATTTCATCTGGCTCCATGCCGACCCTGATCGCGCTCACTGCAATGACGGCCGGCGCCTATGCCATTATCGGCATGCTGGAGATCGTCCGCTCGCGAGTCATCGTGCGGGTCGGTCATGAGATCGACCAGCGGCTCAGCGGACGCATATTCGACGCAGCCTTGAAGAGTAGCGTTGCCGGCGGCGGCAAATCCAACTCCGCCTTGCGTGAACTGGACACACTTCGCCAGTTCGTTGGCTCCCCAGGCCCATTAGCCTTCTTCGATGCCCCCTGGACGCCGATCTATCTGCTGGTCATCTTCATGGTGCACTGGACCCTGGGCCTTGCCGCGAC
This sequence comes from Alphaproteobacteria bacterium, assembly GCA_022600345.1. Classification (GTDB taxonomy): domain Bacteria; phylum Pseudomonadota; class Alphaproteobacteria; order Rhizobiales; family Hyphomicrobiaceae; genus Filomicrobium. The sequence continues at coordinate 4,144 of JAHZKP010000062.1, forward strand.
CGTTGGAGCAGCAATTCTTTTCACACTCACCTGGATCTCAGAAACCCACGCCCGCACGCCGTTGCAGGAAGCCGGCAAGAACGCCGGCCGTTCAATCGACATCGCCGAAACCGGGCAACGCAACGCCGAAACCATCGCCGCGATGGGCATGGCCCCCGACTATCGCAAGCTTTGGGAATCGACCAACCGGTCTTCCCTGGACTGGCAGATGGTCGCCTCTGACCGACTGGGCACAATGTCGGCCACATCTCGCACGCTCCGCCTGTTGATGCAGTCGTTGATGCTGGCAATCGGGGCATGGCTGGCCGTCAACGGAGAGATCACGGCCGGCGCAATCGTCGCCGGTACGATCATTTTCGGGCGCGCGCTCGCCCCGGTCGAACAAGCCATCAGCCATTGGCGCCCCTTCATCAAGGCCCGCGAAAGCTTCAACAGGTTGAGCGACCTTCTGGAAAAGTCGCCGCCAGACCGAAAACGCACAGCCCTCCCCCGCCCCAAGGGCCACTTGGAAGTCAGCGCCCTCAGGGTTGCTTCGCCAGAAACCCGTCAGCTCATCCTGGCCGGCGTCGGTTTCAAGGTCTCACCCGGCCAGATGCTCGCAATCATCGGCCCATCGGCTTCGGGAAAGTCGACCCTGGTGCGCGCGCTTGCCGGGCTTTGGCCGCCACTTTCGGGCACCATCGCTCTGGACGGCGCCAAGATCGAACAATGGCATCCAGACGACCTGGGGCGCCATATGGGCTACCTGCCACAAAGCGTCGAGCTGTTTTCGGGAACCGTCCGCCAGAACATCGCCCGCTTCGCAGCCGACGCCACTGATGCCGAAGTCGTCAAGGCGGCCAAGGTCGCCAACGCCCACGAACTGATCGTCGGTCTGCCCAACGGCTACGACACCGAACTGGGTTCGTTTGGAACCTATCTGTCAGGCGGCCAGCGCCAACGCATCGCCCTGGCGCGGGCAATGTTCCGCGATCCGCCACTCGTCATTCTCGACGAACCAAACGCCAACCTCGATCGCGGCGGCGATGTTGCCCTGGAAGGTGCAGTCGACAACATGCGCGCCAACGGTCAGACGGTCATCCTGGTTTCCCATCGCCTTCAGGCCATCGGCCAGGCCGATCTCTTGTTGCTGATGGAAGGTGGCCAGCAACGCGCCTTTGGCCCCCGCGACGCCGTCCTTCGCGCCATCCGCGGAGAACCCGAACCAGCCCCGGGCCAGCCGCAACAAGCGCCCCGGCAAAAAGCTGTTCCCCCAAGCCGGTCAGCCCCGCCCAACGGGGCAGCCCCGCCCAACACCGCGAAAGCCCCTCGAAAAGATATCCGCCCGGAGACGCCGCGATGATGGGCCTGTTCAATACACCAGACGCACCTCCGGCCAACGCCACCGGCAGCGAACACTGGGCCTCGACCGATCCCTGGTTACGATTCGGAAACCGCACCGTCATCTGGTTCGTCGGCGGCCTTATTGTGTTTTCGCTAGTGGTCTCAATCTCCGGCGCCGTCATCGCCAGCGGCAAAGTCACGGTTGAGGGCAACTACCAGTCGATCCAACACCCCGAGGGAGGCATCGTCGCCAAGATCCATATTAAAAACGGCGATTTGGTCGAAAAAGGCCAGCCCCTGATCAGCCTTGATGCAACTGAAGCCCGCGCCAACCTGGAAATCGTCACCGCGCGCGTTCGCGAACTCAGCATTCAGGAGGCCCGCCTGCTTTCCGAGCGTGAAGACAAAGACACATTCGCACTTCCAGCCGGCATGTCCGCCTCAAACCCGGCAGTGGCAAAAATTCGCGCCGCACAGCAATCGCTGTTTGACGCTCGCCGCATCGCCCAGCGCGGCGAACAATCCATGTTGGAAGAACGCATCAACCAGGTCGAAGACGAAATGTCCGGCCTCAAAGCCCAGCTCATCGCTCGAACCGCCGAACACGAAATCAACGAAACCGAATTGGCCGAAATCATCCCGCTCTACGAAAAGGGCTACGTCAATCGCACGCGCATCGCTCCATTGCGGCGCGAAAGCGCCCGGCTGACTGGTGAGGTTGGTCGCCTCCGGTCGGACCTTGCAAGATTGAAAAGCTCCATCTCCGAAACACGCCTCAGAAAGGCCCAAAGCCGTAAACAATACCTGCGCGAAGTGATCGACGAACTGAGCAAGGTTCAAGCCCAACTGGCCGAACAGTCCGAAACTCAAAAGAAATACACCGACATCCTCGCGCGCACCCGGATCAAGAGCCCGCGGTCCGGTCGCGTCCACGCTCTTGCCGCCCATACCATCGGCGGCGTCGTAACGCCCGCCAGCCAGATCGCCATGATCATCCCCCAGGACCAGCGCCTCAGCGTCACCGCCAGAGTTGCTCCCGTCGACATCGACCGTGTCCGCACCGGCCTGACCGCCGACATCCAGTTCCCCGCATTCAATGCGCGCATAACGCCGCGATTGGCCGGCCGCGTTGCCAAAGTCTCACCGGCCGAAGAAACCGACGAACGCGGGAACAGCTATTTCACCGCCCAAATCGATATCCCACCTGACGAATTAGCCAAGATCGGCAGCGATCATCCCCTTCGCCCCGGCATGCCGGCCGAGGTATTCATCGAAACCAGCTATCGATCGATCCTGAGCTATCTGTTGAAGCCGCTGACCGACACTCTCACATTCGCATTCCGCGAACGCTGATTGCTACAAGCAACGCCGACTTCCCCGCACCCCGCTCCTCCGTCGAGCCAAATTGCCAAGGTTCTGATAATTCACATCTAGGTTGGGCGGCAGGCAGCCGCGCGCCTGCGGCCTCATGCGAACTTGAACCGCCGCACCCGTTGATTATAGTGCGGCGAAACCGTCGAACGTCCTCCGTTCTGTATCACCGGTTGTTGATGCATAACGCTCAAAGGCGGGCTTGCTATCCTCGCTGTGATTCGGAATACCAGTTTCGCCGATGATCCGGCTTCTTGCGCTCATATCAATACCTTAAGAAGTAGCGCGCAAAGGCACGATCCGTATTGGGAAGATTAGGAGCACAGACCACATGCGTTGCAACCCTCTCCGCTGGCTGTGGGGATTGCTTCCCCTCGGAATTCTTATTTGGGTTGCCGTCGTAAACGAAGAGCAGCCCATCGAGCGCGATCTGCACCTGCGCACCCAATCGGCGCTATCGCAGGCCGGCTTTAATTGGGCGGGAACCGGCTTCGATGGACGTGACGGTCTTGTGAAAGGTGTCGCCTTCCGCGAAGAGCATCCCGGTCAGGCAGCAAGGATCGTCAAGGGCGTCTGGGGCGTGCGCGTCGTGGAAGCCAAGGTCGACTTGATCGACCTGGTCGAAAATTACACATGGTCGGCGCAATCAGATGACGGCAAAATCACGCTGGAAGGCCATGTCCCCAACGACGACGTGCGTGCCCAAATTCTGTCCAAGGTCAAAAAGCGCTTTCCCAAGAGCCAGATCGTCGACCGGCTCAAGCACGCCCGTGGGGCACCTGACGCGGCTATTTGGCTGACAGGAATCGACTTCGGCCTGAAACGCCTCACCCAACTCAAGGCAGGATCGGTGGAACTGTCCGGCCTCGACTTGTCGATCGCAGGCGAAGCCCGTGACTTCGCGAATTACAAGAGTGCCAAGGCGGCCTTGGCGGGCGCCATGCCCGACGGCATAAAGCTGGCCAACGACAAAATCCGCCCCCCTGTAATCAGTCCCTACACCTGGAAAGCCGAACGTAGTTCCAGCCAGTTGGTATTGTCCGGCCACGTCCCCAGCGAGGAAGCTCGCGAGCGCTTATTTGCAATCGCCAAGAAGACATATCCAACCCTGGTGATCATTGATCGGATGGAAACGGGCGCAGGCGCACCGGCCCGTTGGGAAACGTCCGTCAAGGACGCCCTTGCACAAGTGGCCCGTCTCGAAACAGGAACGCTCGACCTCAAGGACACGGTTTTAGCGCTTGTTGGCGAGGCCCCTGATGCCGACACCGCCAATGCGGTAATCGCTGAACTGAAGCAGGCCCTGCCGGAAGTCTATGAATTCAGTCCGTCTCTCACCTTCCCCGACCCCAAACCGCCGGTTGTCAGCCCCTTCACGACCTCGATCGAAGCCACGCCTGAAAACGTCCGGCTGACCGGCTACGTCCCCGACGAAGACACCCGCACCCGATTCCTGAAAGCCACCCGCAAGGCCTTCCCTGGCACCGCCGTGATCGATGACCTGGCGCTTGGTTCGGGCCAGCCTGAAGGTTGGGATAGATGCGTCATGGCCGGCCTGGAAGCGATCCGCAAGCTGGGTTCAGGCGTCGTCGACATGAGCGATAAGCTCCTCCAGGTCTCCGGCACCACATCCGATGAAGCACTCGCCGAAGCGCTCAAAGGTGAGGTGCGCGCTGCAACGACCCGGGCCTGCGAAGCTCAGGTCGAAATAGACCTCGACCTGCCATCAGAACCGAATCTGACCTGGCGGGCGAACTACGATGGCGAACGGACCCTCGTCCTCGACGGACAGGTCCCCGATATCGAAACCCTGACCCTGATCCTAAAGACCGCCCGCGCCAAATTTCCCGATGCCGATCTGGAAAACCGCATGTCGATCGCCTCCGGATACTCCGCCAAATGGCAAAAGGTAGCCACAACCGGCATCAATTTGCTGAGCTTGCTTCGCTCTGGTGAGGCCAGCATCTCAGGCCAGGACCTGATTGTTCGTGGCATCGCCGGCGACACCGCCGCCCAGACGGCTGTCAAGGATCGCTTGTCGCACACGCTGGAGAAGAACTACACCGGCCGATCTCTGGTCGAAGTGAAGTCGGACGCCATGATCTGGGCAGAGCAAGAAGCAAAGCGCAAAGCCAAGGAGGAGAAGCAGCGCCGTATTGCCGCCGAGGAAGAAGCAGTCCGCCAAAAAGAAGCCGAAGCCACGGCTGCCCGCCTGAAGGCTGAGGCCGAGGACGAAGCACGCCGGGCGGCTGAAGCCGAAGCCGAAGCTGAAGAACGCCGCAAGGCCGAAGCCGAAGAACGCCGCAAGGCCGAGGCTGAAGCCGAAGAACGCCGCAGGGCCGAAGCTGAAGCTGAAGAACGCCGCAGGGCCGAAGCTGAAGCTGAAGAACGCCGCAGGGCCGAAGCTGAAGCCGAAGAACGCCGCAGGGCCGAAGCTGAAGCCGAAGAACGCCGCAAGGCCGAAGCTGAAGCACGCCGCAAGGCCGAGGCCGAAGCCGAAGAACGCCGTAGGGCCGAAGCCGAAGCCGAAGAACGCCGCAGGGCCGAAGCCGAAGCCGAAGAACGCCGCAGGGCCGAAGCCGAAGCCGAAGAACGCCGCAAGGCCGAAGCTGCAGCCGAAGAACGCCGCAGGGCCGAAGAGGAAATCGAAGTCCGGCTCAAATCAGAAACTGAAAAGGTCGCCAAGGCCGCAGCCCCCCGCGAATTTTCAACTATGACGCCGGAGCAAAAGCGCGAAGCGATCGATTGCCAGCAACGCATGCGAAATGTGGCCAATGCCGGCGTCATTTTGTTTGAGTATGCAAAGGCGGATCTGTCCGCTGAAAGCTTCACGACCCTCGACCGTCTCGCCCAAGTCGCCAAGAGTTGCCCGCAGGTCGGCCTGGACGTAGAAGGCCACACCGATTCCGTCGGCGGGCGCACCGCCAACCGCTCGTTGTCGCTCCGCCGGGCCAACGCGGTCATCGACTACCTCGTCTCAGCCGGCGTGCCGCGCCCAAGACTGCGGCCTGTCGGCTACGGCGAGGACAAGCCGGTCGCCCCGAACAACTCGTCTTCAAACCGGGCAAAAAACCGGCGTATCGAATTTTCCGTTTCTCGCAGCGGTTAGCCAATTCGCTGGTCGACCTGGCCGGCGAGCCAACGGCCGGGCACACAGATCCAGACACACTTGAAGCCGCGGTCGAAAACCTTCATCGCGCAGACAACATCCGATGCCGCAAAATGCATACACGATGCATATTCCCGCAATTGGAGCCCGCCGACGGCCAGGCGCACAGACCGCATGCGACCAAAGTGCCCACCCAAACGGCTGCCTTTGAACCAAAACGCTATCGTAAACGACCAGCAATCCGGGCTAAGAGATAGGGTGAAATTCAAGGGGCCGCTGGATCTGGCCGGCGCAAGCCCATGCGATAACGGAGATCGAAACATGGACTACCTGTTTGTCAAACTGTTCCCGTATCTCGCCGTCGCATTCGCGATCGGTCTGATGGTGGGGTGGGTGTCCTGCGGACGAACCGAGAAGTAACGCCAACAGAACTTGGCGGCGTGTATGCCGGGGGGAGTAAACGAAATGGAACGTTTTATAATTGAAGCGGCACTTTTGATGCTGGCGGCCTATTTCCTGGGTGCTGTACTTGGCTGTCTTTGCCGCCGCTTGTTCACCTCTGACAAAAAACGGGCCGTCCCGGCTGGCAGCACCACCCGCACTGCGGCACCTGCCGCAGCCGCTGCCCCGGCTTCCGTGCGCGAAGCCCCAGAACCGGTCCAGCCTAAAATAGAGACCGTCTCCAATCCGACACCTCCTCAGGATGCAAAAATCGCCGAATCGGCACGCTTCGAGCGCGTCCTGACGACCGCACCAGCTTCGGCAAGCGAACAGCCCGCGCCAAGGGAACCCGAACCAGCCCCGCCGCAGGATAACCCGAATGCCGGCACCGCCGCGTCTGCCGTAGGTGCCGCCGCCGCAGCAGCAGCAGCGGCGGTAGCAGCCAGCACCGTTGCACGCTCCACCTCAACACCCCAACAGACAGAAGCCCGGCCTGCACCAGAGACGCGCCTGCCCAGTTCCAGCGGTTCCTCAGGAATCGCCACTGTAACCGCCGCTGCGGCAACCGGCACATCGCCACCAGCCGACGACCTGACGCGCATTCGCGGCATCGATGCCCAAACCGCCCGCCAACTCAATCAACTGGGCTATACCAACTACGCCCAGATCGCGGACTGGAAAAAGGACGACGTCAGCCGGCTGGGAGGCGCCTTCGGTGACAATCGCGTATTACGCGGTTCATGGATCGAGCAGGCCAAGATTCTCGCCGCCGGCAATGAGACGTCTCACATCCGGACGGTAACCGGCAAATCGCGTGCCAGCGACTGGTCGTTGGTCTCCAACATCGCCCCGGCCGCGGTTGCAGCCGCCGCAGCCGCGACAGCCGCAGCGACAGTATCTGCGGCTCCAGCAGCCGCCGCGCCAGCCGACGATCTGAGCCGCATTCGCGGCATTGACGCCGGCGCCGAAAAAATTCTCAGCGCAAACGGAATCCGCAACTACAGCCAGATCGCAGCTTGGACCGCACCAGACATTCACCGCCTTGACGATCAACTCGCCAGCAAGGGCCGTATCTCCCGCCAGAACTGGGTCGAACAGGCCATGATCCTGGCCGCCGGCAAACAAACCGCCCATGTGCGCAACCTGACCGGGAAGTCGCGCGCCAGCGATTGGTCGCTGGTTTCCACGGTCGTACCCGCCGCCGCCGCAGCAGCCGCCGCAGCAGCAACCATCGCTGCCGTCCCAGCAGCCGCTAAAGCCGCGCAAACACCAGATGACCTCAGCAACATCCGCGGTATCGACTCAAATGCCGAAACTGTCCTGACCTCCAACGGCGTAGCGAGCTACAGCCAGATCGCCGGTTGGACAGCAACCGACGTCCAGCGCTTCGATGGCTTGCTCGGCACGCCAGGCCGCATCTCCCGCGAGAATTGGATTGAACAGGCAAAGGTCCTGGCAGGCGGCAAGGAAACCAGTTTCCTCAAACGCCAGAAATCTTATCCGGCCATGGCCGCCGCGCCAGCCGTGGGCCTATTGCCCGCCACACCACTTCCAGCAACCACACCCCCGGCACCGACCTCTGCCGTCGCACCACAACCTGCCGCCGCTGGCCCAGACGACCTCCGCAGCATCCGTGGCATTGGCCCCGCAGCCGAAAAACTGCTTACCGCCAACGGCATCACCAGCTTTAGCCAGATCGCCGGTTGGACATCGGCAGACGTGCAGCGCTTTGATGGCCTGCTTGGCGGCACCCGACGTGTCTCACCGCAAAATTGGATCGAGCAGGCGAAGGTCCTGGCTGACGGCAAGGAAACCAGCTTCCTCAAACGCCAGAAATCTTATCCGGCCGTGGTCGCCGCCCCAGCTACGGGCCTGCTGCCAGCCGAGCCGATCCCCGCGTCCACCACAACAGCCGCTGTCACCCCGCAGGCACCCACCAGCGCCGATACCGGCGGCGCAGCAACAGCCGCCGCAGCGGTTGCCGCAACAGCCGCAGCGGCAGCCGCCACCGCCGCGACCTCAGCCGCGACCGATTCTGAAGCAACGACAATGCCCGCCGTGCCAGATGACCTCAAGAAAATCGAGGGCATTGATGCGGCTACCGAAGAACTGCTCAATAGCAAGGGCGTTTCCAGATACGCACAAATTGCCGGTTGGGCGACCGGCCACGTCCAGAAAGTCGACCAGCTTCTGGGCACCCCAGGCCGCGTTTCTGAACAAAACTGGATCGAACAGGCAAAGGTCCTCGCTGACGGCAAGCAAACCGCATTTTCGCGCGGTGCCGCACGCGCCCGCCGGCGCGATAAATCGCCCGCCCCTCCTGTAGCCGTCCGTAGAGCACCCGACGGCGACGACTTGACCCGCATCGGCGGTATCGATGCAGGCGCGGAAAAGTTCCTCCGCAGCAAGGGCGTGACGACGTTCCGCCAAATTGCCAATTGGACGCCAGCCCACGAGGAAAAAGTAGGCAGCCTGCTGTCCCAGCCCGGCCGGGTTGAAAAGGAAAGGTGGATCGAGCAGGCCAAGCTGTTGGTCGCCGGTAAGGACCCCGCCGCAGCTCTGTCAGAAAGTCCGGCAACCGGTGTCGCCTCTACTGCGGCAGCCGCTGCAGCAGGCATCGCAGCCACGACCGCCGCCGCCGCTGCAACGGCTCATACCGACAGCACCGCCGCCACACCCGCAAGCCCGCCAGCTTCCTCCACGCCGCCCGTCCCATCCGATACCGCATCTGCCAGACCGGCCCGCCTTGCCGACGCCATCCGCCAGAATACCGTTGAGATCGGGGCGGGCAAATCCACATCGGGTTCGGGCGTCGCCGGCATGCGCTCGGTCCGCTCGCAACTGCTTTCTGGTCAGCCGGCCGCCTCCGCGGGCGCCACTGATGACCTCAAGAAGATCCGCGGCATCGGCGTCCTGATCGAGAAAAAGCTGAATGCCATGGGCGTTAAGAGTTACGAGGACATCGCTCAATGGTCGGCTTCCGATATCGAGCGCATTTCCCGGGCACTCGACTTCAAGGGCCGCATTCAACGCGAAGGCTGGGTTCAGCAAGCGCGAATTCTGTCCTCTGGCGGGCAAACTGAGTTCTCAAAGCGGATTACGTAACGCGTAGTCACCCACCTGTCCGATACATTGAAACGAGAAACGGGAGCCTCTGAGCTCCCGTTTTTTGTATCGGATCTGGGTCGCGGCAACCAGGCAAGACCGCTCAAGTGGGCAGAACCGGTCGAGGCCCGTGTGAAGAACTACTCCGCGGCAACCGCATGGTGGCTGCCCTCGGCGTTTTCAAAAAACATCCCGATTGCTTCCTGCGTTGCCCGGTCCTTCATCAACGGTGCATGCCCCTGGCCCGGCACAGTGAACCGTTGCAGGCGCGAATGGCGCTCCGCCATCCGGTCGATCGTCTGGTCCGAAAGCAAGTCCGAATTCCCACCTCGCACGACAAGCACCGGCACCCGCTTCAACGCTTCAAACTGGCCCCACAATTCCGGCACCGGTCCATCCAGAACGGACAGCGCATTTTTCAGCAGCGGGTCATATCCCGGCGCAAGCCGGCCGCGCTTTTCATTGTACCACTGGCGCGCGCATTCCTCCCACACACTGTCCTCGACACCCGGAAAACTGCGCTGATTGACATCGCGCGTCACGGTGGCCGCTTCCTCCCAGTCGCGAGGCAACGGAATCCGCCCGACGTAACTGGCAATCCGCATCAACCCATCGCGTTCGATGACCGGGCCGATATCATTCAGCACCACCATCGAAATCGTCGACGGCTGTATCGCCGCCATCACCATGGTTACGAGCCCGCCACGCGAAGTGCCCAGGATCGCCACCTCCTTCAGTTCAGCAAAGGTCAGAAAGTCAATGACGTCGAGCGCTTCGACCGGAACCGCATAGTTCTTCCAATTCCGGTCCCAATCGGATTTCCCACGTCCCCGGTAGTCCAGCGTATACACAGCCCGCGCATTCGGACCTTGCGACAGATAGCTGGCCACATCGTGAAAATCGCGGCTGTTACGAGTAAGCCCGGCGAGACAAAGCACCGGCGTTTTTGTTGAACCAGGCGCAGGATAATGCCGTGCATAAAGCCGCAACCCATCGCGCACGCGAAAGCTCAACTCCCGAAAGTTGTTACCTGACCCCATGACCAGCCTCTCAATAGATGCGGGCGCGTCGCCCTGGCATCTTCCAATTCACCGCGATTGAAACGGGATTTAATTACCGCCCCGAACTTAACCGCAACCCTTTTGATCCTGGCGCATGCCGCTTCTTGCCCTTGCGCGACTGTTTTGCCCGCACCAAGTCCGTTTCCAGCCGCAACGGGTCCTTCTCTCCTAGTCGCGCCCGATACATCTGGATGTTGGACAAGACCTTGGCCACGTACAAGCGCGTCTCGATGAACGGTATCCGCTCAATCCAATCCACATCGTCAATGCGACCATCGCGTGGATCGCCGATCTGGCGGATCCACTGGCGCGCGCGCCCCGGACCGGCGTTGTATCCGGCCAACCCAAGGATGTAGGAACCGCGAAACTCTTCCATACGATCTGCAATATAGGCAGACGAAATCCTGGTGTTATAGGACTCATCGCTCAGCAATCGCTTGATTTCACACTTGATTTTATAGTCCTGGCAAACATGCCTCGCCGTGATCGGCATCACCTGCAAAATTCCCCGCGCGCCCGCCCGCGATACGATCGTGGAATTGAACTCACTCTCCTGGCGCGCGATTGACAACATGAACGCCGGTTCCGGCGGCTTGCGTAGCGGCTTATACTCGGGAAATGCATGCAACGGATAGGCGTAATAGACTAGGTTCATACCCCGGCCAATCGCCTTCTTACCAATCCGCAAGGACTGCTGCGTATCGCCCATAACACGCGCCAGATGCGCAACAAGCGCCACTTCCTCTTCCGTTTCCAATAGATTGCCCAGGTTGGCAAGAAACGGCCTCGTGATCGTCCGGCCAAGCCCCGCCTTATCGGCAATCACTGCGGCCTTTGCAGCATCCAGATTACGAAATTGCTGAACCTTTTCCGCACTGGGCTCTTTGGGTGGCGAGATTTTGATATCCTGGGGACCAGACTGCAATCGCTGCCGCGCCAGGTGCGCATGAAACGTATCGTACTGCTTGGCAAACGCATCGCGGTAGTGTGTTTCTGCGGTCTCCCGGTCGCCCGCGGCTTCATAGGCACGCCCCAGCCAGTAGGCAGACTTCGATCGGCTAAGCGGACCGTCGGCGTCTTTGCGCATTTGCTTGAAATGCTTTTTGGCGATTTCGGCGTCGTCCAGATAACGCAGCGATATCCAGCCAGCCAGAAACGCCTGCTGCTTACGCGGGTTGACGCTTAGCCCTTTGGGGCCGGTAATGATTTTATAAGCCCGCTTGAATTTCTTCGCCTTCATCGCATCGTAGGCTTTTGAGCGAATCTTGCGCCAGCCCTTATCCGGGTTTGACGACTTGGCCTTCTTGCGGGCTGCGATGTCCGCCGGTCCGATCAGATCGCCCAGTAAGCGCGCATATGTTTTAGCGTCTCCTTTGGAAAACTTGCCGTTGCGCCAGAGTTCCCCAGCCACCTTCCTTGCATCATCCAGACGACCGCTCTTGGCCAGCGCCATAGCAAACGCCACCTTGCCAGCCGGCGTCTCAGGTTTGATTTCCTTGAAGGTCGCAAGGGTCTGGTTTGGGCTGTTGAGCTTTAAAAGCTTGTCTTCCAGATGCTTGATCAGCAACCAGCGATTGGGCCATTCAGGATTTTGGACAAGGAACGTGCGGTACTTCGCTATCGTTCCGCTGCCCTGGCGTAGGACCATCCAGTCGACCAGCTTTTTGGCGACATCATTCGACAATTGCGCCTTTGCTGAAAGCGCTTCTTGGAAGGAATTGTTGGCCGCTGCCTTCTTGGCCGCCCGCAAGGCTGCCGCCTCCTCGACAGTCACAGCCACCTTTTGCAGCGGCGCGACAAAACCATCGAAACGCTTGTTGTGGCGCGCTTCAGCCTCCCCCACGGAAGTCGGTAGCCGCAACAGGCCTTTTTCAGCATGCGCAGCCTTCATCGCTATGACATCGCGCTTGGGGTTCTCGCCCGGCACCGGCGGCCCCTTGGCCGCAGCCACATTCGCTCCTGCCCAAAGCCCTATGGCGAGCACGCCGGCGATCCATGCAAATGCGGGATGAGTGAACTTTTCGTCTTGCATCGCGACCTCACTGAATTCCTCAACAGCCCGCTAAGGCTTAAATGACTGAGACCGCTCGCCTTGCTTGCGGCTACTAGACGAAACGCCTAATGTCGCCGAACGTTCGGGCTTGGTCGAGCGCCCCCACTGGCGACGAATCGTTAAGGTGGGAGCGGTCGCAGACCCTATCAATACGCACCAACTCCAACAAGGATCTGCACCTGATCGCTGGGTAACTGGTTCGTGTTGACCGATAAAACTGTGGCAACGGCATGGTCGGGCGCTGAGCCTTGGAATAAGCCGCACCCGCCACGACAAGCGGCAATACCCCGGCACCACCGGGTCAAAGAGGAAAGTGACGGCATGTTCAAGGGCTCCTATACCGCGCTCATCACACCGTTTCGCAACGGCGCGTTCGATGAAGACGCCTTCGCCCGGATCGTTGATTGGCAGATCAATGAAGGCACCCACGGCCTGGTTCCAGTCGGCACCACCGGCGAAAGCCCGACGTTGAGCCATGATGAGCACAAGCGCGTCGTCGAGCTTTGCATCAAGACGGCCGCCGGCCGGGTCCCCGTCATCGCCGGCGCCGGCTCGAATGCCACTTCGGAAGCCGTCGACTTCGCCGTTCATGCCGAAAAAGCAGGCGCCAACGGCCTTTTGGTCGTCACCCCCTATTACAACAAGCCCACCCAGGAAGGGCTTTACCAGCACTTCAAGGCGGTCAACGACGCCGTCGGTATCCCTGTCATCATTTACAACATCCCCGGCCGCTCGGTCGTCGACATGACGGTCGATACCATGGCGCGCCTTTATGAATTGAAGAACATCGCCGGCGTTAAGGACGCCACCGCCGACCTTGCCCGTGTATCCCAGCAGCGCGCCGCCATGGGGCCCGACTTCATCCAGCTTTCGGGCGAGGACGCAACCGCGCTAGGCTTTATGGCCCACGGCGGCCACGGTTGTATCTCGGTAGCCTCCAACGTCGCCCCGCGAGCCTGTTCTGAATTCCAGAACGCCTGCCTCGCTGGCGATTTTGCGACGGCACTGCAAATTCAGGACCGTCTGATGCCGATTCATGACACGATGTTCCTTGAAACAAACCCATCACCGGCCAAATATGCCATGTGGCGGTTGGGTTTCTGCGAGGTTGAAGCCCGCCTGCCTTTGGTCCCACTGCAAGACGCCACCAAACGGGCCATCGAGCAGGCGATGATCAAAGCCGGACTGATCACCGCCCAGGCTGCCCAATAACGCAAGCCCGGTCGATCAGCCCGCCCCCGACAATTCAGGGCGCCACCACAGGCTCCCTGACAACGAAACCATTTTGTTAAAGGACCCGGCAGAAGATGGCGGCCAAGACAGATGGCGGCCGCAAGATGATTGCCGAAAATCGCAAGGCCCGCCACGCATTCTCAATCGGTGACACCTTCGAGGCAGGTCTGTGCCTGACCGGCACCGAGGTTAAATCCCTGCGCACCGGACAGGCGAATATTGCCGAGAGCTACGCTTCCATCGAGGACGGCGGCATCTGGCTGATCAACGCCTATATTCCTGAATACAAGGGTGCAGGAAATTTCTTTCAGCATGCCCCGCGCCGCAAGCGTAGGCTTTTGCTGCATGCCCGCGAGATCCACAAGATCGCTGTCGCAAAGGACCGCCAGGGCATGACCATCGTCCCGTTGCAGCTCTACTTTAACGAACGCGGACTGGCCAAGATCAAGTTGGCGCTGGCGGAAGGCAAGAAGCTGCACGACAAGCGCGCCGACGAAGCCAAGCGCGACTGGAACCGCCAGAAGGCACGCCTCCTGCGTGACAAGGGGTGAAATGTGGTTTGGCCGCCAATCCGCAAACCTATTTACCTATCAGCCAATTCAACGCGAATAGAGCTGAAAACATCCCAAAACATCTCCGTCGTTAACCGGCCGGTATTCGTGTTGTAGCGGGAACAATGATAGCTATCGATTAAAACCAAACCGCCGGGGAGTTCGTGGCGCGCACCGTGACCGAAAGGAAATTGGCTCCGCTTCAATCCCAGAGCCGTCAACGTCTGATCATGAGCAATTCGCCCCAAAACCAATAAGACGCGTAATTTCGACAGCGAGTCTATCCGCGCCTTCAAAAACTTTCGGCATTCGGCAATTTCAGTCGTTGTCGGTTTATTTTGAGGCGGAACGCAGCGCACCGCATTTGTAATCATGCAATCGACTAACCGCAGACCGTCATCCTGGCGCGCAGCATATTCGCCATCCGCAAATTCAAACTTCTGTAATGTGCTGTAGAGGAGGTCTCCGGCATAATCGCCGGTAAAGGGACGTCCGGTTTTGTTCGCCCCGCCGCGCCCTGGTGCCAGCCCGACAATAAGCAACCGGCAATTCAATTCCCCGAAGGAAGGAACCGCGCCGTTGAACCAATCGGGTTCGGCTACCTGGTTTTCTTTGCGGAATTCGACAAGTCGGGGACAAAGAGAACAATTCCTGTCCGGCTCGGCTATTTCGCTTTTTCGAATACGAGACTTGTCGGCTTGGCCGTCACGCTTCATGGATCCTGCAACCGATGTCACAGATCCTCATCGCTAACGACGTCATCAGGGACCTCTAACCGCGCTAGTTGGTCGGCAGCCGTCCGCTGCGACCCGCGCGATTCACCACGAGAGTGGCGCTCGCGCTGCTGCTGAGGAGCGGGTCGGGCACCGCCTTCCCGGGCAATACGGATTTCTAGCTCAGCCAAATCAACGAATTGATCGGCCTGTCGGCGCAATTCGTCGGCCACCATCGGCGGCTGCGTCTGCAACGTTGAAACGACGCTGACCCGCAGGCCTTTTTCCTGCAGCGCCGACACCAGCGAACGAAAATCTCCGTCCCCTGAAAATAGTACGATATGATCCAGGTTTTCAGCAAGGCGCATGGCATCGACGGCTAATTCGATATCCATATTGCCTTTGATTTTCCGCCGCCCGGTTGCGTCGGTGAATTCCTTCGTTGGCTTCGTCACCATCGTATAGCCGTTATAATCCAGCCAATCGATAAGTGGACGAATAGACGAATATTCCTGATCTTCAGCAAGCGCAGTATAATAAAGCGCGCGAACCAAACGCCCAGGTTTTCGAAAATGTTCTAAAAGACGTTTGTAATCGATATCGAAACCTAATGACTTCGAAGTCGCATAGAGGTTTGCCCCGTCGATAAAGAGTGCAACGCGCTCGTTTGGATAAACCAACATGCTTCAATTTTCCTTCAATACAAAAAAGTCCGTATTCGCACTTCAGCCCTGACCCCGGCTACAGAGCTCAACCCCATCAAAATCTCACACGAGATTCTGGAACTCCCAGACCCACTAATTGGTTCCGACTTACATACCTGCCAATGTGGTATACCCCAAGCCGCCAGCCAGAGGGCAAATTGCCGCAGCCGGTGAGACGTAAACTGACAAGCCTGCCACCCCGTAAAGCGAATTGCTGTACCGCAACTTCCTGGCAATGGTCATTGCAAACTTGGCAGACATCCATCAGGGGGTTGCATACATTTCTTCAAACCACAATAGAAAAGCACGCACAAGACATAGTCCGAAATAAACAGGATCTACTTTAGCGCATAAGCCAATTGATTAACACAAACGGCCTGATGGGGCTACGGGAGATTCTCACGAATTCGATAGAATCAGTATTCACCATATCGATCAAATCACTGTCGACCCGGGTCTACCGACACGAAATAAACCAGCAAAATCAACATGCTATCAGTGGCCGGTTTTGCCCAATTCCGCAATCAGCCGAACGCGAGCCTCTGGAAGATCATCACCCTTAGGTTGCAACAAATGTTTCTCCAGAAAATGCGCGGTAATTGCCAGTCCATCCACAAGATCTTTCTGCTGCATTGCAGCATTCCGCCCTTCAACCATGAAATTCGGCAAGCGGAATAAACGATCAGCATAAGGCTCACCTGCAGCAAACGAAACCGCTCGCCCCGATTTCGGCGACACGAATGCCAGATTATCGTTGCCACCAGTTGCAGCGCACTCCTTCAAATCGAGGCCGAAACCCATTTCTTCAAGAAACGCCATTTCCCAGCGAACCATCAATGCCGGCCAGACACTATCGTCGTCAAAGAAGCTCAATACGAAAAGCGTCACCTCAAACAGGTTTGCATGTGCGTCTCGCTCAGGCAGCATACGAAGCAGGCTGCACATGGAATTGAGCCCACAAAGGCGCGACGAACTATTCATTGCCACGGCCGCGTAACCGCGCTGCAATTCCAGGCTCATTGCTCCCAGATGCTCGGAAAGCCGCGCCTTCCAACTCGCCTCAACATGGTTCCCAATTTGCAGAACCGGCCTCATCCGCCGCGAACGCCCGCCGCGAACCAGCCCCAGGTATCGCCCATGCCCCCGCGTGAAAACTTCCGCGATCGCAGAGGTCTCCCCGTGCGGGCGCACCGACAAAACGATTCCTTCGTCGCTCCATTCCATCGGTAAAATCAGCCTGTTGAGAAACCTTCCGCTTCAACTCTCCAGCATCGGTCGCGTGCGGGCTGGGAAACCTCAGTTTCTGCGGCGCGATGACTTTTGCCCGATCGGACACGGCTGGGCGTATGCATGACACTCCTGCCCTCCGGCCGCACAATTATCTGGCAGACTCTACGCCATGCCTCAGTCTTTTGGAAAGTTCAGCCCCATTTCACGATAGCGTTCAGGGTCATCGCCCCAGCCGTCGCGAACTTTGACGAACAAGAACAAGTGCACCCCGCACTCCAGGATGCCCTCCAGTTCCTTGCGCGCTTCGCTGGAGACCTGCTTGATCGTTCGCCCGCCCTTGCCCAGGACGATTTTCTTCTGGCTATCGCGTTCAACGAATACCGTCTGCTCGATCCGCACCGACTTGTTGCGCAACTGTTTCCAGTCCGTCGTCTCGACCGTAATCGCATACGGCAGTTCTTCGTGCAGCAACCGGTAGATTTTCTCACGCGTCAACTCGGAGGCAAGCTGACGCATCGGTACGTCTGAAATATCATCTTCGGGGTAATGCCACGGCCCCAACGGTGCGGTTTGTGCCAGATACGCCTTGAAGTCTTCAACGCCGCTGTTGTTGAGCGCGGAAATCATGAACACCTGATCGAAAGCCACCTCGTCCGTCAGCTTGGCAGCCAGCTCCAACAGTGCCCCCTTGTCGCTGACCCGGTCGACCTTGTTGATGAGCAAAACCCGAGGAACCGAAACGTCCTTCATTCGCGATAAGATCCGCTTCACGTTATCATCTATGCCGCGCAATGCATCGACGATCACCGCCACCACGTCGCCGTCACCAGCTCCCCCCCACGCCGCTTCTACCATCGCCTTGTCCAAACGACGGCGCGGCGCGAAGATGCCCGGAGTATCGACGAACACCAACTGCGCGTCCCCCGCTGTCACGATGCCGCGAATGGCCGAACGGGTGGTCTGCACCTTGTGACTGACAATCGTAACCTTGGCACCGACAAGAGCATTGGTAAGCGTCGACTTTCCAGCATTGGGTGCGCCGATGATGGCGACAAAAGCACAACGCTTCTGGTCTCCAGCCTGGCCCTGACTGTGATCCTGGTCCTGACCTTGGCCCCGCTCCTGACCTTGGCTCTGGTCCTGACCTTGGCCCGGCTCCCGGTTCCCGTCCGCCGCAACAGACGGCGCACTCACCCGCGTCGCTTTTGCCTGCGATGAGCGGCCATCTTCCTTATCCGCCATGCGGATCATCCTCCCATACGCCCTGCCGGATCAGCACCGCAGCCGCCGCCGATTGCTCGGCAATACGCTTGGAGGGCCCCTTGCCGCGCGCCGGCTCATGCCCCTCGATGGAAACTTCGGAAATGAACTCAGGCGCATGATCAGGCCCGGTTCGTCCAATTTCATTATAACGCGGCAAGGCCAATCCCTGCCCCTGGACCCATTCCTGCAACGCCGACTTGGCATCCTGCACCCGATCGGAAAGTGCCAGGTTGGTTGCATCCCACAATCGCCGGATCAGCCCGCGCGCCGCTGCAAACCCACCATCAATGAAGACCGCCGCCAACAACGCTTCCATCGCATCAGCCAGGATCGTATCCTTGGTGCGCCCACCGCTGCCGTCTTCGCTTCCCGATAAGATCAGATGGTCACCAAGGTTCAATCTTCGAGCCACCAGGGCGCATGTTTCCCGTCGCACCAGTTGGTTGAACTTCTTGGCCAGCTCGCCTTCGCGTGCTTCTGGAAACCTCTCCCCCAGAAGTTCGGCAATAGCCAGCCCCAGAACCCGGTCACCGATGAATTCCAGCCGTTCATTGTCGCGCGGCTTCAGGTTCGCCCCCCGCGCGCTGGAATGCGTCAGGGCGCGCTCCAATAGCGCAGCATCGTTGAAACGATAGCCAAGGGCATCTTCGAGTTTCGAAAGAGGGTGCGGCTTCGCCATCAATCAGGCTCCACACCATGTCCGTTGCACAATGAATGCGACAGTCGCCATTACTTCACGTAGTTGAATATTCGGCCCCATCGCACATCCAGCGGCCAGGCCCACGGCGCATACCACCGAAACGAATCGTGCTCGTCGACGGCCGCCGAAAAGAAGATGATCTCCGCCCGCCCGATTAGGTTTTGATAGGGCACGAATCCAACATCCCACGTCGCCCGGCTATCAGTCGAATTATCCCGGTTGTCCCCCATCATGAAGTAATGACCGGCAGGAACCTTATAGGGGCCCGCATTGTCGAAGAAGCCGTTGGGTTCCGCATCAAGGACCGTGTAGCTGACCCCGCTGGGCAGTGTCTCGATGTACTTGGCGATTTTTTGCACCGGCCCGCCATTGCTGGGCGGCACATAAACGCCAGCTCTCTTCCGTGGCAATTCCTTGCCATTCAGGAATACGATGCCCCCGCGCACCATGATCTCATCGCCCGGCAGCCCAATGACCCGCTTGATGTAGTCGGTGGAATTATCCCGTGGCAGCTTGAACACAGCCACGTCACCGCGCTTTGGCTGGCCACCAAATACCCGCCCTTCAAACAGATTCGGTCCGAAAGGGAACGAATAGCGACTGTAGCCATAGGAAAGTTTGGAGACGAACAGATAATCCCCGATCAACAGCGTGTCCTTCATCGACCCGGAAGGAATATTGAAAGGTTGATAGAAGAAAACCCTGACGACCATGGCAATTGCGAGGGCTTGCAGGACGATCTTGATCATCTCCCACCAGCCGCTCTCGCTCCGCTTCGCCACATCTGTCTCCAAACTCATGGTCGACTCCTCGACACCAACCGCGATCCAAAAAGGCCGACCATGCGGACACTAACCTGCACCGACCGCTATAACGGTTTAGCTGACACGCTGTAAACCACGCAGTCCCAAACAGCCTGAATCGACGAACAAAGACTGTTGGACAAAATCCCGAAACCCTTTGTCATCGCTAAGGCCATTGCGACCAATCGACTGCATAACAATAATTTATGGCCGCAGCCTGCATTAATGTCACCGGTCGAAAAACACATTTCACCCCGGCTCAGCCCGCGCCATTGCGCGCCGCCAGCATCATCGACAACATATGCTGAACCGAGGCCTTCAGGCCGCCAAACACCGCTTCCCCGATCAGGAAGTGACCGATATTGAGTTCCTGCACTTCTTTGATCCTGGCGACGGCCTCGACTGTATTGTAGGTCAGTCCGTGCCCGGCATGCACCTCCAGGCCTTCAGCTTTGGCCAGCGCGGCCCCGCGCTTCAAGCGCTCCAACTCGCTGGCAACGCCTGCAATATCGTTTGCCAAAGCCTTGTCGCAATAGGCCCCCGTGTGCAGTTCAACGATATCCGCGCCAACCCTGGCAGAAGCCTCAATCGCCTTTTCGTCGGCCTCAATGAACAACGAAACCCTGATGCCGGCATTTTTCAGTTCGCCAATGACCTTTGCAAGGCGCTCCCCCCCGCCGGCAACATCAAGCCCGCCCTCCGTCGTGCGCTCTTCGCGCCGCTCGGGCACCAGACAGCATGCGTGTGGCACATGCCTCAGCGAGATCGCCAGCATCTCTTCGGTCGCAGCCATTTCCAGATTGAGCGGACGCGTCAATTCAGCCTTCAACCGGTCGATGTCAAAGTCGGAGATATGCCGCCGATCCTCGCGCAAATGCGCAGTAATCCCGTCAGCACCGCCCTCGATCGCAATATGAGCGGCCCGCAAGGGATCGGGATGGCGACCACCGCGCGCATTCCTGATCGTGGCGACATGATCGATATTAACGCCCAGCCGCAGACCATTTCCAATAATACTGTTCATAGCCACGCTAAGTCGTAGGACGCCAGGAACACTCCCAGCGGATACCTGCTGTCATACCCGCTCGACCGGCGACGCCGCGCCTGATAGGCCATCGCCGCTCTCTTGGTGACATAATAAAATGCCCCCGCAATTGCCAGCCCGACGGGGATGCTGCCCACCAGCATCGGCTTGACGATCGGCCACAGGATCGCGAATGCCGCGCCCAGCATGTCCGCCGAAAGCGTCCGGACACTCTCCCAAAGGACCGCGAACTGTGACGTCATGGAGGCCTGGTCCAATCCTCCCCCGCCACCGATCACGTAACTACCGGTTGCATATGTCGCTGGCCAGATCACCGCCCACACGATCGGATTGCCAAAAAACGTTCCCAGCATCGCGGCCGTAAAGCTGGCGCGGCACATCAGGGCCAGCAGGCCCGCAAGCACCATCTGCAAGCCGACAAGCGGCGTCACGGCCGCAAACACGCCAATCGCGAAGCCCAGCGCCAGTTGATGCGGCGTCGCGCGCACCCGCAACAACCTCAGCGCGATATACCGCAGCGAGCGTTCCCAGCTCTCACGAGGCCACAGCAGTACCCGCAGTTGCTCTGTATAAGCCGGCGGAACCCGCCGATCGAATAGCATTCGTTAGGCCCCCCGGCCCGTGATTCCAACCCCGATGACGTTGAGCGGCATTGCCCAAACCCATACGGCTTCAACACAACGATCGATCATTTATTCCAAAACCTAATCAAAGACGCGTTCGGCACTATTCACCACGCCTTTTGCCTTCAAACCGTTAAGAATGTGATTCAAGTGATCGAGATCCCACACCTCCACCTCAATCCTCATTCGCGTGAAGTCTGGCTTTCGCGCCACCATCTGCACCTGATCGATATTCCCGTCTGTTTCCCCGATGGTTTGCGCAATATCGGCAAGGCTTCCTGGCGCATTCAACGCTGTCACTTCGATGCGGGCCGGAAACCGCTCGGCGTTGGCGGCATCGACATCCCATGTGACATCGATCCACTTTTCATGCTCGAACGCCATCAACTCAGGAGAATGGATATGGAAGATGCGGATTCCCTTTTCCTTCGTCAAGACGCCTACGATGCGATCCCCAGGCACAACGCCGCTGTCGGCGAATTTGACCGGGATATCGTCGCGTAGGCCACGCAGCGGGATGCTCGATGCCCCTGCCGCCTGCGCAGAATCACCCGCCGCCGAAAAGCGGAATTTCAACCCCATCACCTTCGACAGGTTGAACCAACCCTCCTGGCTGCGGCCTCGACCGTATCGACTCTTGGGCTTATACGCCTGAACCGGCTCGACTAGGTCTTTTCCCGGCAGGGCGGCTTTGACAACCTCCACAGCCTGGATTTCATTGCGCGCCACACTTGCCAAAACGTCATCTGGCGACTTGGAGCCGGCCGCCATACGCGGCAGCGCCTCCTTGACCAGGTCATCGCTGTAATCGTGACCGTATTTCTTGAATTCGGACTGCACCAATCGCCGCCCCAACTCGGAATATTGCTGGCGAAGCTTATCGCGCACAGCCCGGCGGATCGCCCCCCTGGCCCGCCCGGTCACCGCAACACTCTCCCACGCCGCCGGCGGCGTCGCCGTCTTCGCCGTCACGATGCGAACTTCATCGCCGTTGCGCAGCCGCGTATCCATCGGCATTTGACGCCCATTGATATAGGCCCCCTGCGCGGCATTGCCGATATCGGTATGTACCGCATAGGCAAAATCAACCGAGGTCGCCCCCCGCGGCAATGCAATCAGCCGACCGTTTGGCGTGAAGCAGAAAACCTGGTCCTGAAACAGTTCCAGCTTGGTATGCTCTAAGAATTCCTCCGAATTGGCCCCTTCCAGCAGCGTTTCCACCAATTGCCGCAACCACATATATGGCCCGCTATCCTGATCGAACCGCTCAGCATCCATGTTGTCGCTGCCCGCATCCTTATAGATTGCGTGGGCCGCGACGCCATATTCGGCGATATCGTGCATCTGCTGGGTGCGGATCTGCAGTTCGATCCGCTGGCTCTGCGGGCCTAGAACCGTTGTATGGATCGACTGGTAGGCATTGCCTTTTGGCGTTGAGATGTAGTCCTTGAAGCGCCCTGGCACCTGCCGCCATGTCGTGTGAATGACGCCCAACACCCGGTAGCAATCCTCAACACTGTTCACGGTCACCCGAAACCCATAGATGTCGGACAGTTTCTCAAGGCTCACCTGCTTGTTCTGCATCTTGCGCCAGACCGAGTAGGACTTCTTTTCCCGGCCGGTGACCTTGGATTCGATTCCCACATCATCGAGCTTTACCTCGAGTGCCAGCCGGATTTCCTCAACCAACCTCTTGTTCTTGGCCCGCAACTGCTCGAGCTTTGTCGTGACCGTCTCATAGGCTTCCGGATTGAGCCAGCGGAAGGCATGATCCTCCAACTCATCGCGCATCGCCTGCATGCCCATGCGACCGGCAAGCGGCGCATAGATATCTAGCGTTTCCTGGCACGTCCGCTTGCGGCTGGCTTCCCGCTTGTGCTCGATCGTGCGCATGTTGTGCAGCCGGTCCGCCAGCTTGACCAGCAGCACCCGGATGTCGCTGGAAATGGCAACCAACAGCTTGCGAAAGTTTTCTGCCTGCTCGGCTTTCTTGGACACCAGATCGAGCCGCTTGATCTTCGTCAGCCCATCGACAAGCGCGCCGATCTCCTTGCCGAAAAGCTGGTCGATCTCAGTGCGGGTCGCATCGGTATCTTCAATGACGTCGTGCAGCAGCGCGGCCGCAACCGTCGCATCGTCAAGCTTGAGGTTGGTGACGATCGCCGCCACTTCGAGCGGATGCGAGAAATATGGGTCGCCGTT
The DNA here is from genome assembly GCA_022600345.1 of Alphaproteobacteria bacterium. Lineage (GTDB taxonomy): Bacteria > Pseudomonadota > Alphaproteobacteria > Rhizobiales > Hyphomicrobiaceae > Filomicrobium. The sequence goes on from JAHZKP010000062.1 coordinate 27,674, forward strand.
GGCGCGTTCCTGATGCTTATGCGCCTTCATCGCATAGACATAGGCGCGGTTCAGCAGAGCCTCGTCGGCCTCCGGATCATAACTTAATACGCGTTCGACCAGTTCATACTGGCGCATCATGTCAGGGTAACTCTTCAGCGGTTAGAGCACTTTGCAGCATGTGAGAATACCCGCTGGCGCAACAGATTGCGACACCTGCCACCAATCAAATAGGTTAAAGTGTCGAAGAACCACAGCCGTGCGGGGCATTGCCCCCCGCTGCGCGTTTACGCCCGCCGTATCTTGGCACCTCGCTCCAACATCGGCTTGCCGAATGTTGGGCCAGAAAAACCCCACGCCAACACGCGCTTGCGCAGTGTTGGGCAAGAAAAGAAAGGCCGGCCCCTCGCGGAACCAGCCTTCGTTAACTCTATACGATTTTGTCGCCTTCAACCGCGCCGCCGAAATGCGATTCGCACCGCCGTATCTTGGCACCTCGCTCCAACATCGGCTTGCCGAATGTTGGGCAAGAAAAAAAGGCCGGCCCCTCGCGGAACCGGCTTTTCTAAAGAAGCTAAACACGCCTCATTCTATTACACCATCGACGGAAAATCGTCAGGGCGCGGATGTCGGCGGCAAAGCCGCCGATGGGCATCCGAAGCGCATAACTAAGGACTCTTAGCGGCTGCGATCGCGCGCGCTATTGCCGATTGCGGCAGAAGGCTCGGTCGGTGTCATGCTTTCCAGACCGCGCAACAACTGTTCTTCGGTCAAAACGTCGACCACAGTATCCGAGGACATGTCGTCGCGACCCAGCATTGGCAGGCGGCGTTCCGACTGCACGACCGGCGCGGCACCCGTTTCGGGCTCGTCCACCTCGACGTTCTTTTGCAGCGAGTGGATCAGGCCCTCGCGCATATCGGCGGTTCCAACCGACTGCTCGGCAATCTCGCGAAGCGCGATAACCGGGTTTTTGTCCTTATCCGGGTCGACCGTGATCGCACTGCCGCCTGAAATCGCCCGCGCGCGGTGCGCGGCGAGAAGAACAAGCTCAAACCGGTTTTCGACTTTGTCGACGCAATCTTCGACGGTCACGCGTGCCATATCGCCAGCAACCTTTCAGGCTAGATAATTAAAAAGGGATCCGCTCCAGGGACGAGAAAGCCAACCTGTCCGGCTGGCTGTTACAAAAGCGCCCACTTTGTCAAGTGACTTCCTAACCGAAAACCCAACGCAGTGCAACATGGCATTGCCGGCGATATTGAACTCCCGAGGCGACGGCCTGTCTGCAGGGCAACAAAGTTGCAGACAACACACTAGCGGGGAAAAGATAACAACAACTCAGCGCCTCACCTGTGACTTGTGGCGCTTGCGCACTTGAGCGATGGCTGCGAGCAAAGTAACCCAAACCCATGAGCGACAAACCGATTCTCCCCGGCAACGGGCCAATTGAGCCCGTTCCCCTCCGCCAGGCGCTGGAAGAGCGATATCTGGCCTACGCGCTATCCACGATCATGGGCCGCGCCCTTCCCGACGTGCGCGACGGCTTAAAGCCGGTCCACCGCCGCATCCTATTTGCGATGCGCGAGCTGAAACTGAACCCTCAGTCGGGCTATAAGAAGTGCGCCAAAATCGTCGGTGAAGTGATGGGTAACTTCCACCCTCACGGCGACCAGGCGATCTATGACGCCCTCGTGCGGCTCGCCCAGGACTTCATGGTCCGTTATCCGCTGGTCGACGGCCAGGGCAACTTCGGCAACATCGACGGCGATAGCGCCGCAGCCATGCGTTACACCGAAGCGCGCCTTGCTGTTACCTCCGAACTGCTCCTCCAGGGCATCGACGAAGACACCGTCGACTTCAAGCCGACCTATGACGGCTCCAACGAAGAACCCGTCATCCTGCCCTCGGCGTTTCCCAACCTGCTGGCCAACGGCTCGTCGGGAATTGCGGTCGGCATGGCCACCAACATCCCGCCCCATAACGCCGAAGAGCTTTGCAGCGCCCTCCTGCACCTCATCAAGCACCCCAACGCGACCACCCAGAAGCTGGTGGACTTCATTCCCGGTCCTGACTTTCCCACCGGCGGCGTCATCGTGGAACCGCGCGAACAAATCCTGGAAGCCTATGAAACCGGTCGTGGCGGCTTTCGGGTGCGCGCCAAATGGGCAAAGGAAGACACCACCCGCGGCGGCTACCAGATCGTCGTCACCGAAATCCCCTACCAGGTGCAGAAGTCCAAACTCGTCGAGCGCATCGCCGAGCTTATGACCGATCGCAAACTGCCGCTACTAGGCGACATTCGCGATGAATCGGCTGAAGAAATCCGCCTCATTCTTGAGCCTAAGACCCGCGCGGTCGACCCGCTCATCTTGATGGAAAGCTTGTTCAAGCTCTCCGACCTGGAGGTCCGCTTCGGCCTCAACATGAACGTATTATCGGCCGGCCAGGTGCCCGGCGTTCTGTCGTTGCGCGAGGTTTTGCAGCAGTGGCTCGAACACCGCATCGAGACACTTGTCCGCAAATCGCAGTTCCGCCTCAACAAGATCGAGCACCGCCTGGAAGTGCTCGATGGCTACCTGATCGCCTTCCTCAACCTCGACGAAGTGATTCGCATCGTGCGCTATGAGGACAAGCCCAAAGAGTGCCTGATTGAAACCTTCAAGCTGACGGACGTTCAGGCTGAAGCCATCTTGAACCTGCGCTTGCGTGCCCTCTCCAAGCTTGAAGAAGTCGAGATCCGCGCCGAACACGGTCGCCTGTCGGCTGAACGCGACCAGATCGTCGCCCTACTGGCTTCAGAAGACCTGCAATGGAAAACCGTTGCCGGCGAAATCCGCGATACCCGCGAGAAATATTCCAAGAAAACCGATATCGGCCGCCGCCGCTCTTCTTTCGGCGAAGAGCCCGACATCGAGATCGACCTCGAACAAGCCTTCGTCGAAAAAGAACCCACCACCATCCTGTTGTCGGATAAAGGCTGGGTGCGCCGCATGAAGGGCCACCTTGAGGATGTCGCCAAGGTCGACTTCAAGCAGGGCGACCAGCTACGCCGCGCCTTCCATGCCTCCACCACCGACAAAATCCTGGTGTTCTCGACCAGCGGCCGCTTCTACACCCTGGAGGCCAACCAGCTTCCCGGCGGACGCGGCCACGGCGAACCGCTCCGCCTGATGATCGACCTGGAAGACAACCACGACATCGTCACCGCATTCGTGCACCAGCCAGGCCGCAAACTGCTGGTCGCCTCAACAGCCGGCTACGGCTTCATCGTCCCCGAAGACGACGTCATCGCTTCGACCCGCAAAGGCAAGCAGGTCTTGAACGTCAACGAACCAGATGAAGCCCGTCTCGTCATTCCAGTTGTTGGCGACCACATCGCAACCGTCGGCGAAAACCGCCGCATGCTGGTCTTCACCACCGACGAAATCAACGAGATGGCGCGCGGCAAGGGGGTTATCCTGCAACGCTTCAAGGACGGCGGCCTGGCAGATGCCCGTACGTTTGATGGGGCTGAGGGCTTATCCTGGGTCGATAGCGCCGGGCGCACCTTCACCCTGTCGCTCGACGACCTGGCCGATTGGCTCGGCGTGCGCGCGCAGGCTGGCAGGTCCGTTCCCCCGCGCTTTCCCCGCTCAACATCATTCGGACCGGTTTTCAACCCGCTATCGGGATAATGCATCGCCAAGAAACACGATAAACTGATATTCCTCAGCCGGCTTGCGAATTTCTTCCCCCTGCGCCATGGGTCGGGGATCGGGGATCGGGGTCGAGAGGCTTGGGTCGGAAGGCTTGGGTTTGGTCGGAAGACTTTGAGTCCCCTGTGGGCAGTTGCCCGCGCCGCAGAGTTTTAGACAGGACGCCGCAGCAATGTTCCGGGCGATCGCAATGATAGTGACGCTGCTCGTGATGTGCCAATCGACCGGCACGGCACTCGCACAGTCTTGCGCGCGGAGCGATTTCGAGGCCGTCGTCGATGAAGCCGCCTCCTCCCTGCGCAAACTAAACGCCGAAAACAAGCCGGTGTTTCAGGAGATGCTTCGCAAGCTGAAGGACAAGCATGCCTGGAGCCACGACGTCTTCATGAAGAACGCCGAACCCTTCGTGCAGGATGAAACGATCGACGCCTACGACCAGAAATCCCAGGACCTGCTTATCGACATCGCCACGCTTGGCGAAGAAGGCAGTGCTGCAGCAACCCCTGACTGCACCCTGTTGGACGAGTTGCGCGCACGCATGACGGACCTTGTCAAAGCCCAAACCGCCAAATGGTCCTATATGTTTGCCAAGCTCGAAAAAGAGATCGCCCAATAACGCATTTTTATCAATTCTTTTTCGTTTACCCTTGAAAAGCCGCATTTTCCGGTATATGTCGGCAGCGTTTGATTGAGATACCTTTTTTATGAGGTCAGCATGCGCAACAGCAAAACACAACGACACGACACATTAGATTGTGCCGCGTGGCTTGTTGCGCGCAGCATTGTCAGAACCTCGCAAGATTTCTGCAGCCATTACGGCTGACGAGCGACCAAGCCGACACAACGACCAAATCCAACAAATGTTAGGGCCGCAGCACGCTGCGGTCACGGGCTCTGCGTGTCGGGCTATTGCGAAACCACGTCGATAAAGTGAGCCGGAAAGCTTCACCTTGCCAACTGCGTAGCGATGCTTCGGAGTTTGCAAACGAGCACGCTTTCCTAATTGCAGATTAGCGCAATCCAATTCGAAAAACCGACAACCGTTTTTTCGAAAACGGGGTCCTGCGTTCATTTCAATGGCGCGCTTTGTCATTTCATTTCTGGGTGACAATCGTGATTACTCAATCTGAAAAGCACGAAGCTATTGAACGCCAGATCGGCCGATTCGAGCGCAGCATCCGTCGTCGCCTGCGCAAGCTGGCTGGCCTGTCGCCGCGCCTGGGCGACCTCATCATGAGCTTCCCGGCAGCCGCCTTTGCCATCGCTTCAGATTCGGTTGACGCCGATTCCACTGGGCTGGCGGTTCGCCGTGTCAAGGAAGGTTGCGGACTAAAGGACGTCGCCACCACACTCGGCCTGCCGATGTGGCTGAAGCGCGTCCCCCCCGAAGCCTTCCATGGCAAGCTGCTGGCTGTACCCGGTGGCGAAAAGTTCGCGCAGAAGATCTCGGGGCGCATCCCCAAGAACCCTGCCTACGCGACCTGCTGGCTCAACTGGGTGAGTTTCGCTTCGAAGGCTGCCGACGATGAGTTCGCACTCTGGATCGCCAGCCAGAAGCCGCCTTACGTACGGCCTCTACCGGTGGAACAGATCCCGTTGCGCCCACTCGCCATGTTCGCCTGGTTTTCCATGAATTCGGATGGCCAGGCCCGTGACTTGATCAAGAAGCCATGGCAACCGTCCATGCGATTTGAGACGGCCACGGACGGGATGCAGGTCTGGATCGACGAGGTTGCCGGATTGTTCAAGCCGGTACGCCCTCACCGTGGTCCAGGTCGCTACAGCCGGCGTCAGGAAGGCGGGCTGCGTATGGTTGCTTTGCGCAACGGTCCGCAGCTTCGCGAGGAAGGTCGCCTGATGAACCACTGCGTGGGCACTTACGCCCACCTGGTGGCTGCTGGTGACTGCATGATCTTCTCGGTGCGTGACGGCGATCAGCGTCTTGCGACCGTTGAAGTCCGCCGTCACTCCAGAAGCGGGACATATCAAATCGTCCAGCTTCAGGGGCACTCCAACCGCCGGCCTTCCGAACAGGTTCGCCGGTTCGCCCACGACTGGATGCAGCAATTTGCAGGTGCACCCAATCGCGGGCTGAAGCACGCCGACGGCGAGTTCCGGGTCAAGAAGGATGACTGGAACAAGCTGTGGCGGCCCTACATGGAAGCCAAGGGGCGCGCCGGATTGGAAGCCAGCGAGGCCAGCCTCGAACGGCTGATCAGCGATGCCGACATCATCCGCCATTCCCATGATGGCGGATAACGACCGCGGCACAATCGCTTCAAAACAGGACCCCGCAGTCACAACCGATTGCGGGGTCCAACCTCTCAAAAGCCCAAGAAGTCCGACAAAGGCCGGTATCGTTTCGTGAAACAGCCCATCTGCGGCATCAAACCGCCCTCAAGTCCTAACAAAGTCCTGCGCGATGTACGGCAATGGACAATCCGTTAACGTGGCCCGCTGCTTGCTACTCCTGGTGCGAACACGCTTTGATGTTTGATTTTGAAAACTAGGTGGCAGTAATGGCGAGCACATATTTCTCAAGCTATGCGAAGACACTGAACCGGGTCTACATGGCCCAGTTGATCGACGACAATATGTGCCGCCAGGACAAGGGCCGCCAAAGGGCCTCTCTCGTCGTCAATCCCATCACCGGAAATCATTACTCAGCAGAATATGCCACCCCCGCCGGTCACGTCCATCAATCCCCGACGCCTCGCCACATTGCTTCCTACATCCCCGAAGGCACGACCATCTGGGACTACACTCCCGCCGAGTGACGCGCTTGCGACGTGCCAAGATAGCTATCGAATACCGAGGCAATCGAGCGCACGAACAAGCGGCCCTTTTCGGTTACCCGGAAGCCGTCGCCGTCAGGATCGGGTTCGATCAATCCATCGGTGTCTGAATCCATCAGCATCCGGGCTTCCTCGACAACCTCGCAAGCAGCCTGCCCGAAGCGTCGATTGAGTTCGCGCTCGGGAAAATGAAAACCGCACATCAAGCGCTCGATGGCCAATGAGCGCATCTCATCCTCGGTCGACATTTGGTGGCCGCGTGCCGTAGCCAATTCGCCGGCTTCCACGCAGCGGATATACTCCTGGGTCGAGACGGCATTTTGCACGTATCCCTGCGGCAGACGCCCGATGGCTGATGCCCCCAGACCAATCAGTATCCCGGCGTCATCCGTCGTATATCCCTGGAAATTGCGCCGCACGTCTCCACACGCAAGCCTGTCTCCGGGCTTGGCGAAGTGATCCAGGCCAACCCGTACATAGCCTGCTTCCACCAGCTTGTTGGCCGCCCGGTTCGATTGCGCAAACCGCTCCTTTATATCGGGCAACTGATCCTCAGGGATTAACCGTTGATGCGGCAACCGCTGCGGCAGGTGGGCATATCCAAACAGCGCCACCCGGTCGGGGCTCAGCGAGACAACCTGCTCAATGGTTTTTTCGACACTCGCCCGCGTTTGATAGGGAAGGCCGTAGACCAGATCGATATTGACCGATTGGACGCCGTGCTTGCGAAATCCCTCAATGACAGCCCGCGTCTTCTGGAACGATTGCACCCGGTTGATGGCCAGTTGAACCTGCGGCGCGAAATCCTGCACCCCGATGCTCACTCGGTTGACACCGGCTTGGGCAAACGCCGCGATCCGGTCGTCCGGCATGATCCTGGGATCGACCTCGACGGCATACTCAACGTTTGCTCCGAAACGAACCAACTGCTTCAGCCTGTCACCAAGCCGAACGATATCTTCCGCACTCAGTATGTTGGGCGACCCACCGCCGAAATGGATATGTTCTGCCTCTTGCCCCGGCTTCAGCGCAGCACCAACCAGATCGATTTCATGCTCCAGCGCATCGACATAGCGTGCAATCGGCTCATAACGTCGCGTAGCCTTCGTGTTGCACCCGCAGTACCAGCAAAGCTGATCGCAATACGGGATGTGCATATAAAGCGACAACCGGGCATCCTTGGGCAGGGCCTTGAGCCACGCACCGTATTGATCAGCCCCGACCCTGCTACTGAAATGCGGCGCCGTGGGATAACTGGTATAGCGCGGAACAGGAGCCGCATATCGCTTCAGGGTTTCTGGTCGCATTCTCTATTCCCCGCCAGGCACTTTCACATCCCGCAGCAAACAAATTTGCTCAGGGTTAGGAGCTGCATAACCGCTGCCAGCGAACAGCAGATTGATACTTGTCAAACTTCAGGTAGGAAAATCGTCGCGCCCGCGGCCCCGCCCAACGGTCAGGCCAACCGCTGTTGAATACCGCCAAGGAATCCCATCACGACCTTACGTCCCAACGATCCTGCCGCGCCGCGCCGGCCTTTTCGCCCCACGTTCAGGGGCCAGTCGCCGCCCGCCCTGCCCTACGACCAGGCTTGGATGCCGCACAATCCGCGCTCTTCGAGATGGCCGCCTGGCACCTTGCACAACAAGGCCATCCCGCCGCCGGTCCGCAATGATCCGGCTCTGGCGTCGCGGCGTTCGCAGCCCCCCGCGCAATTGTGATTTCTCACCAGCGCGCACGAACACCAGCATCACCAGACAAATCGCCGCCGCCGTCAAAAGCACCGCAAAAAAGAACGGATCTCCGCTCCGGCCGCTATCGGCGAATACCGCCTTGAGAGCCACCCACGCCCAAATCGAAGCCAGCGCACGCCGCCCCATGCGCGACAAGAATTCATCAGACGTCCTACGCCCTCCGCGCGCATCCTGCCCCCCGCGCGTCCGCCCTGACCGTGCCTTCCGGTCTTCGGCCTCGCCTCTACCCATAGCGCCTTGGCCGCTCGGCGTTACCAACAAGCACCCCGCGCGGGACCGACATCAGTCCCCAGATCAAGCCCATCAGTAGATAGAAATGACGCCAGTGGTCGGTATCGATCACCAACCCCTCAAACGCCGTCGAGCAGAACGCAGCGTAAAGCACGATGAACAAGGGTCGAACGGGGCTCGCCTTCAACAGGTGCAGAAATCCGATCCCGATCGTCAGCAACACCAACAAGCAATAAGCGCTTCCGCCAAGCCAGCCCGAATTCAGGAACACACTGACGTAGACGTTATGAACGTCTTCTTGATGATGGACGCTGGTAAACGTATGCGCGCCTATCCCCAGCGGATTTTCAGCGGCCAGCCCGAGCGCCTTGGCCTGACCTGCAAACCGCCCCTGCGGCCCCACGTCATAGCTTTGCTGCAAGGTCGCGCGCTCGGCCAGCAGCTTTGAGACTGGCTCGAATTGAACAGCCACCGTGATCAGACCGGCAAACATCACCAGGCCCAGCGCCAACAGTGCGACAATACGTTCCCGCTGCCTCGTCGTCGGCGCTGTAACGAACGCCAGATAGCCATAGACTAGAACGCCCAGCGCCAGGTTGATCCAGGCTCCGCGCGAAAAACTCAACAGCGTCGCCAACACCAACAAGCCAGCCAGAAGCAACGGCAACACCGCCCCACGCAACGGCCTCGTCAGCACCAGATGCAAAAGATAAAGAAGCGGTGCAACCATGAACGGACCGAACACATTGGGGTCCTTGAACGTACCCGCCGCACGCCCGAACTTCGTGAACAGCTCATAAGCGCCCGGCAACAGCGAGAAGTAGCCAATCAACCCGCTTACCGCGGCAACACCCGCTGCAACCGTCCATGCATTCAGGATCAGGCGCGTGTGCTCTTGTGGGCGTTTCGCAACGAATGCACCGAACACGAAAGAGGCCAGATAAAGATAAAGCGAGATCACTGTGAAGACGGTCGCATCGCGCATATCGGCAGCAAAGACCGACGCAACCAATCCCCCCGCTGCAGCCGCAAGCCACAACGAAAGGTAGGTCAACAAGCCTTCCGAAATCGCCACCAGACCGATCACCGGCAACAGCACGATCAAGCCCATGGTCAACGCATCGACCGGCGCGGGCTCAGAAAAAACAATACCGCTGGTCGCAATCGCCAGCCACACCAGCGCCAGTGAAGCCTGGTGCACGAAGCTCTTCGCTCGCGCACCTGTTCCAGCGCGCCGCCCGCGGCCCGAAGGCCACGCGCCGCGTGCATCGACGATCGACGGTTGCCGGAGCCCGAATGTTTGAGCCATCGCGACCACCCCTCCTATCGGTTCACGAAGGTTCAGTAGGAGTTTTCGGTCTTCAGAAGCGCCAATGGCGTCTTTGCGAGAATATAAAAGTCGAAGAAGATCGACCAGTTCTCGATATAATAAAGGTCGTGCTCGACACGCTTGACAATCTTCTCATGCGTATCGGTTTCACCGCGCCAACCGTTGATCTGCGCCCAACCGGTGATGCCCGGCTTCACCTTGTGACGAGCAAAATAACTCTCGACGACCTGGTCGTAGAGTTCCTGGCCGGCCTTCGCGGAAACCGCATGCGGGCGCGGACCGACCAGCGACAGATCGCCCAGCAGAACGTTGAACAGTTGCGGCAGTTCATCGAGGCTCGACTTGCGAATGAAGCGGCCGACCGGCGTCACCCGCGGATCTTCCTTGGTCACCAATTTGGAGGCCGCTGCATCGCACATATCGACATACATCGAGCGGAACTTGAACACCTCGATCAGCTCGTTGTTGAGGCCGTAGCGCTTCTGGCGGAACAAAATCGGTCCGCGGCTATCCATCTTCACGGCAACAGCAACAGCCGCTAGAACCGGCGACAGCAGGATCAGCGCGATCGTTGCGATGACCTTGTCGAACAGCCATTTACCCACATCGCCCCAGGCGGTCAGCGGCTTGTCGACCAAATCAAGCATGGCAACCGAACCAACCCGGGAATAAGTCTCAGGCGCAAACCGGACCTGGCTGAGCTTTGCCGGCAGCTTCACCTCGACCGGCAATTGGGAGACGTGCTTGACGACATTGGCAATCCGTTCTTCCGCACTCAGTGGCAGCGCCACGATAACGAGATCGATACGCGTCGACCGCGCCACTTCGATCAGGCTCGAGATTGAACCCAGCACCGGATAGCCCAGATAGTCGGCCCCGACACGGTCACCGTCGCGGTCATCGAAAACACCGCAAATCCGGATATCGGCATCGCCATCGGCTTCAAGCGCCTTGATCACTTCGTTGGCCTGCTCGCCGCCGCCATAGATCACCGCGCGCCGGTAAAGCCGGCCCACCTGCATCCAATGGCGCGCCAGATTGGCCACCGCAATCCGCTCCAGGATCACAGCGCCCATTCCAGTCAACAGCCAGCCGGCCAGCCAGACCCGCGAAAAATCGTCGCCGACTTTGGCAAAAAACACCGCGGCCGCCAGAACACCCACGGCAACCATCCAGCCAAAAACGATGCGCGGCAGTTGATAAACGGTCGAGGAAAACTTGGAAACCCGGTAGAGGCCCAGGTAGTCGAAGCATAACACCAGCACCCCGGCCGTAAGACCGACAGCAGCCATATAGCCCACCGCCCGTGTTGCCAGAATTTCATCGACATACATCGCCGCGATAATCAAACCCGAAGCCACAGCGACAAGGAAATCGGCCACCCGTACGGAATCGGCGAACACACGCCGTGGGATCAGCGTCCCGCGACGGTTCAACGAGAAATCTGCGAGGCGAGGTACAGAACTCACGGCCTGCTGCTTAAATGCGAACTCGGAAAGAAGGGCGCTATCGGTTACGCCTTTTGCAACGCTCATGAAACTTGGCTCCGTGCCTGATACAGTGGTCACGGATACATGAGCATCTGCCGTGCCAGTTAAGCTCGGAGATTAAGAACAGGTTAGCAAGTCATTTAATTAAGGTAAATATTCTCTGCACCGGGTTTGTCGCCAAAAACCACCTGATTGCGCTGTAACAGGCCATCGCGATAGAATTCCAGCACCGACTTCATCATGCGCTCGGTGGTAAAGCGCCCGCCTACAACTTCGCGTAGCCGCCCGGCGCGTTGGTTGGCGGCAAGATAGTCATCGGCCGCATGAGCCATCGCACAAGACAAGGCCACATCATCGCCCGCCGGCACCAACCGCGTGTCGCTCCCTTCAACGATTTCCGCAACACCGCCCACCTTGGTAGCAATCAGCGGCAAGCCCGCGGCAGCCGCCTCCAGCGCCACATACGGCAAGCTTTCCGCCCGTGACGGCATGACCAAAATCTTGCCCAGCGAGAACGCTTCGCGAGCCGGCATCGCACCTGTGAACTTCACCCGCGCGCCCAACCCCAGCCGATTTGCCTGCGCCCGGAATTCAGCCGCATCCGGACCGTCTCCGACGATCACCGCCCGCGCTGATATAGGGCTCAGCCGGTGCAGCGCATTAAGCAGCACATCAACGCCCTTGAGGTGGCGTAATTCGCCAACGAACACAAACTCGGCAGCATCGTCGCGAAGTGTGCGCATTTCGAAATCAGCGTGTGTCAAGCCATTATGAATGACCCGGTTTGACACATCATCCAGCGAAATGACCTTTTGAAAAGCGTCCCGTGCAAAAGCACTTTCGAAAATCAGCCCGTCGGTCACCCGCAACAGGTTTTCTTCAGCCGATCTAAAAACGGCACCTTTCACCGACCCATCGAAGTAATGCAGGCTTCCACCGTGCGGTGTGTAAAAGCGCAAGGGTTGTTGAGTTTTGCCACCTCCTGGCGCAATACCGCCAAGCCGCGCATAAAGCCCGCCCTTGGCGCCATGTCCGTGAAGAACGTCGATTTGCAATTCTCGCGAAAGCCGGCGCGTTTCGGCAATGCAGCGAAGATCTCCCAAGCCGGGCGCCCGCCCCATGCCGGCACTGTGCAGCCCCAGGGGCAAATGCGGTTCCAATGCCGATAGCCGCTGGCTTGTCAGCCCATCGCTGCTGTTCGCATCGAACAAGACGCCGACTTCAAGTCCCCACTTAACCTGCTCAAGCGCGAGATCCCGGACATGGCGGAACAGTCCGCCAACCGGTGCACGCAGGATATGTAGGATGCGAAGTGACTGCATCACGCGTTCCCCCTCCAGGCTTTGTTGCCGTCTTTTCTTGCGGCACTTAACAGCCTGTTAAACCTCAGAAGAATCGTTCGTACACGAAAACAGTGTCGCCAGCCTTAACGACGTAGTCGGAGGGTGCATCAATTTGCTCAACATATCCATCGATACGGCGAGTTATTCTGAACGATCTCTTACTGGCCCGCTCGGTATAACCGCCCGCAATCGCCACTGCGGTTTCAACCGTCATCCCCGAAACATACGGATATTGACCCGAATTTCGGACTTCCCCCAGAATAAAGAATGGTCTGTTTTGCAGAATATCGACCGTTACCTGCGGATCGCGCACGAAATCGGCCCCCAATTGGTCTGCAATAGAGGCAGCCAGACCTGAGGTCGTCATTCCACGCGCATACACCGTGCCAATTAATGGAATAGGTATTTGTCCCGCATGGTCGACAATATAGGTGCGAGAAAGATTGGGCTGGCCATAAACAAAGATCCGCAACCGGTCGCCACTATCGAGAAGATAGGGCCCATCGGTATCGGCAACCGCCTTCGGGCCGGTCAAGGCGACAGGAATAACATCGGGCTCGCCCCATGATTCATGGCTCCCCACGTGCACCATCGGCTCTTCGCTCACCCGGCCAGCGTCCACAGGCACGCCCTCAGGCGTTGGGCGTTCGGCAACAGCCATAGCGGCGCCCATCGAGGCTCCAAGTCCGCCCCGCCCGAAAATCGGACCGTCGGCAGACAATAGGGGTCGATTGTTGGCGCACCCGGCAAGCAGGGGCATAACAATGATGAACAGAATGTACGCTCGCCAGGACATAAACGGCAGCCTCGTCAGACATGAGAACAAATAACCCGTTCATCTAAGCTGAGACTGGTTAAAAAACTTTGAGCAGCCCGTTCATTTCGAGACAATTAAGGGAATTGTTACCCAAAGCCCGTACTAATCCGGTTCAATTGTTCACCGTTTAGAGATCGGACGCATGCGCCATCAATCCCAAGCCTCGCCCGACGACATCGACCTGACGACCCTTGGGTCCTCGTTGCGGCGCAACGCAACCAGACTCATCTTTTTGTCGCTGATCGCAGGCGCATTGACCTATCTGGCACTGTCCATGATAGCTCCGCGCTATCTGGCACAATCCGAATTGGGCATCGTAGCCAAGGCTACGAGCAACCCGTTCACCGCTCCAGGAAGCCAGGCCGGCGGCAGCGATCAATCGGTCAAGATGGATGAAAAAGCCATCAACACACACATCCGCGCAATTCAATCGACAGACCTGATTGAAAAGGTCGCAACCCAATTGCGCCTCAGCGGCCGGGCGGAATTCAATCCCGTCCTCGGCCCCGTCGACACGTTCAGTGGTATCCTGCGCTCAATCGGTTTATCCAGCCCGCAAACCGACATTTCCGAAAGCGACCGCACCTTAAACGAAGTCTTGAAGCGCCTTGTCGTTTTCACTCCCGAACAAAGCCGTGCGATCACAATCAATTTCACATCGATCAATCCGCAGCTTGCCGCCGACTTCGCCAACGGCCTGGCCAATGCATACCGCGAGAAACTGGCCAGCCAGACCGTTGCCGAAGCCACCGCCGTTCAAAAGACGCTCTCGCCACGCATCGCCAAACTTGCTGAAGAAGTCTCTGATGCTGCTGGTAAAGTCGCCAAGTTCCGCAACAAGGCAGGCTTGCTGCGCGGCGGCACGCAAAAAACGCCGATCAACGAACAGCAACTGGGTGACATCACAACCGAGCTGACCAAGGTCAACTCGCAGCGCACGGCCGCCGAAGCCCGCGCCAGGACCGCTCGCGACATGATGCGCCGCGGCAGCCCCGAAATCATCCCCGAGGTGCAGCGTTCACCGCTCATCCAGAACCTGATCTCGCAACGCGTCTCAGTCGAACGCGAGCTGCTCAAGAGGTCCGCCAGCCTTAAGTCCGCTCACCCCGTCATCAAGCAGTTGCGCGCCGATCTTAGAGCCGTAAACCGCCAGATCGCCGGTGAAGTTGCCAATGTCGTCTCCAGCATCGACAAGGAAGCCTACGTTGCCGCCGAACAGGAAAAGGCCGTCCGCGCCAGCCTGGAAAAGCTGAAATCCAAGGTCGCGGTCAATACCACCGACGAGGTGAAACTGCGCCGTCTGGAGGCCATCGCCGCATCCAAGCGCAGCGAGCTTGAGCGTTTGCAGGCCCAATTCGAAGCCAACCGCGCCAGCACCGAAAACGGGGTCGTTCCCGTTGAAGCCCAGATCATTACGCTGGCCCGTCCGCCAAGCGTTGCCGTCTTCCCGCGCAAATTGCCCTATACCCTGTTGGTCATGATCGCCACGCTGTTGCTGGGAACGGCACTCGTCATCACATCGGGACTGGCCCGCGGCGCACGTACTCAACAGCCCGAAGATCACGACCGCTTGCGCGACGAAATCGCCGCCGCTGCCGCCCAAGCGCCACCGCCACCCGACAAGGTGGATGCCAAAAGCACCCTGGCCAGCCGCATCCCCCGTCCATCTCCCAAGATTGACACCGGCCACACGATGGCTGCCAACGACGACGGATTTGCCCGTTTCACAAATCCCACCGAGTTGGCCAGGCACCTGCTCGCCAGCAGCGAAAATTCAACAACCGGCTTCCGCTCCTTGATTGCCACCCGCTTGGATCGCACGGCAACCGCCAACATGGTCGTCGAAGCCGCCAGCAGCCTGACGCGCGCCGACCAGCAAACGCTGCTGATCGACTGGAGCCTGGAAGGTGCGGGAATCGCCCGCGAATTACAGCTCCCCAACAACCCCGGTTTCATCGAGTTGCTCCACGGCACCGCCAATTTCGCCGACGTCGTCCGCTGGGTGCCCGGCTCCCAGGTTCACTTTATCTCCAGCGGCCGTGCCATCGCAGAAGGCCCTGAAGGCCTTGATGCCGATCAACTCAATCTGATCCTCGATGCCCTGGATGAAGCCTATGACCATATCGTCATTATCGGGCAGTACGAGGCAGCGCGTTCCCTGTTCGAAACAATCCAGGGCCGCTTCGATGCCGGCATCGTCGCTGATGAAAAAGGCGCATCCGGAAAGGTCCTCACCGATCCCCCCGATACGTTCCTGGGTTTCGAGGTCGCCGATATCGACCTCATCCGTTTTGAAGGCACCTCGGAAGCTTAATCGCAGCGGCAGCCTGCTCGGCCTTGGTTGACCGGGCAGCGTTAACGCAAAATTAACCATGATAACGCACCCCGTCGGCGCGGAGACCCGCTGTCGATGGCCATGTGCATGGAACTTGCACACCCTCCGGAAAATCGCAGAAGCTGTGTAATATATTCCAGCCTGCGATGCGCATCGACCGGAGAGCCCTCAAGACATGAGCCGCACCAATACCGCCATACTCAAGGCCGCCCTGCACACCTTTCACGCCACCGGCGCACATAAGGTAGCTGCCCCATTGACCGGCGGCATCGGTGCAATCTTCATGTTGCACAACGTGGCGCCCGATCCTGGCCACAGCTTTGAACCCAACCGCATCCTGCGCATCACGCCACAATTCCTCGAACAGGTGATTGGCCTGGTCGATGACATGGGCTTCGACGTGATCGCGCTCGACGACATCCCCTCACGGCTCGCCCAGGGCCGCGACGCCAAACCGTTCGTTGTCTTCACTTTCGACGATGGCTACCGCGACAACCGCGACTACGCCCTGCCAATCTTCAAAAAGCACGACCTGCCGATGGCCGTTTATGTGCCTAGCGACTTTGCCTCGGGCACCGGCGACCTGTGGTGGCTGGCGTTGGAAAACGCCATCCGCGCATCCACCAGCATCGACATCGAGTTGAACGGCCAGCGGTTGCAGTTTCAAACCCGCACCGACCAGCAAAAGGAAGTCGCCCACCACCAGATCTACTGGGCCCTGCGCGCGCTTCCCGAAACAGATGCCCGCGCCGCCGTCGCAAGACTCTGCGAATTAATCGGCTATGACGCCAGCGAGCTGTGCCGGCAGCTCGTCATGGATTGGAACGAATTGCGCCAATTCGCTGCCGATCCGCTCGTCACCATTGGTGCTCACACCACCGGACACTACGCGCTAGCCAAACTCGATGCGGCAACCGCCCGCCGCCAGATGACAGAATCAATCGCGGCAATTGAGACCGAACTCGACCTGCCCTGCCGCCACTTCAGCTATCCCTACGGCAACGAAAGCGCCTGCGGTCCGCGCGAATTTGCACTAGCCCGGCAACTGGGCATGACCACCGCCGTCACCACCCGCAAGGGCCTGATCCATGCCCGCCATAAAACGCTGCCCACCAGCCTGCCGCGCGTTTCGCTGAATGGGGATTTCCAGGATATTCGCCTTGTAAAGACACTTTTATCGGGCGCGCCGTTTGCACTTCTTCAGGCTTACGACAACCTCACCCAGCTCCCCAACGCGGCGCGCTCATTTCTTACGCCGCGTCGTCTCGTGACATCCACTGGATGATCATTCCCGCCGGCACGATCCACAACAGCCCGGCAACAAAATAATAGGCCAACTCGACGAACTTCGACGTCGTATTCACCTCCAGCGCCACCGCAACCACCATCGCCAACAGCGCATAAACGGCGATCATGAAGAATAGCGCAATGGTGCCGATCAGTTTCCGGGTCCGCATTGTCATGAACTGGGTGGTCTCCGATTTCGTAACATGTCAGTTAATCGAGCGATGGAACCGCGATGCTTCAACGCATTGATCGCGTCCGTCTACTGCTGTCTTCTACCCCCCACCAATCTGCAATACCAAGGGAAATGACAAGTGCTCGCACAGCAGGCCTCAAACGCTACCACCGAATTGAACGACGAGTCAGGCCTGAATACCGCAGTACGGATCTGGCTTTATGTCATTGCCGCCCTGGTCATTGCCATGATTGTTGTCGGCGGCGCCACCCGCCTCACCGACTCGGGCCTGTCGATCACCGAATGGCTTCCGCTACTTGGCGTCATCCCCCCCTTGAGCGATGCCGACTGGCAGACCGCCTTTGAAAAATACAAACAGATCCCCGAGTACCAACTGGTCAACAAGGGCATGTCGCTAGCTCAGTTCCAGTTCATCTACTGGTGGGAATGGTCGCACCGTTTCCTTGGCCGCTTCATCGGCGTGGCCTTTGCTATTCCCTTGTTCTTTTTCTGGATCACCAACCGCATCCCCAAAGGCTATCTGGCCAAGTTGTTGGCCATTCTGGCTCTGGGCGGCCTGCAGGGCTTCTTTGGCTGGTACATGGTCCAATCGGGCTTGTCCGAGCGTGTCGATGTCAGCCATTACCGCCTGGCCCTTCACTTGACCACAGCATTCGTCATCCTGGCCGCCGTTCTCTGGGTCGCCTTCGACCTGGATCGCGACCAACAGCACATCCGCCTCCACACCCTCACCGCATCGCAATCCTGGACGGCCACCCTCCTCGTCGCCCTCCTCTTCGCGCAAGTGGTGATCGGCGCATTCGTCGCCGGACTTAAAGCGGGCCTGGCCTTCAACACCTGGCCGTTGATGGATGGGACCTTCATTCCCCCAGACATTCTGACGATGACGCCATTCTATTTGAACTTCGTCGAAAACGTCGCCACCGTACAATTCACCCACCGCCTGCTCGCCTACGTCCTGATTGCGCTCGCCATCTGGCATACCTTTTCACTCTCGCGCACCGCTGATGACGAGCGGGTCGTAACGTCGGCTGCTCTACTCAGCCTAGCCTTCATTATCCAGGCCGCAATCGGCATCTGGACCCTCATTGCAGCCGGTCAAAACGCCGAAATCCCCATCGGGCTGGGCCTCCTTCACCAAGGTGGTGCTGCAATCGTCCTCTCAGTGGCCGTCTGGCACGCCCACCGCATGCACCGAGCCGCCCACTGAACTGAAGCCGCACAAAAATTGCCCGCCACTGAGGCCCATTGGTCCTATGCACATGCCCCGCGCGGTGATAGGCGAATTCCAGTTGTGCTCAGTTCCAGGTAACCCGCCCATGTTCAAGTATGTCCGTCCCGCCGTTAGATGCGTCAACCTTGCCGTCATCGCTGCAATTCTTTGCGTGTCCGTCAGCGCGGCCCATACACCAGCCGCCGCCCATCACGCCTACGTCACCAAGTACGATGCCAAGAAACTGGTACGCCTTCGCGGCGTCATATCGAGCGTCAACTATCGCAACCCGCACATCTTCTTCGACCTGACCGTCACCAACAAGGATGGCTCCACAACCACCTGGACGATCGAAACAGAATCGATTGCCAAAGCCACCGCCAAGGGCTTGCGGGAATCCCGCTTGAAGATTGGAGCCAAGGCTACCGTAACCGGCTGGCGCGCCCGCTCGGGCTATGCCGAACTGGGCATGAAATCCATCACCACCGGCGGCAGGACTTACGCCATCCGCCGCTCGCCGCGCTGAGCCTGACCGGTCATGCTTGGTGAAATCGAACCCATCCTGCGCTTCATCCTCACCCTGCCGATCTCCAAATTCGTCAGCGGTTCAATCTGGGCCTACCCGGCACTTGAAACCGTCCACTTGATCGGACTTGGCCTGTTGTTCGGCCCGATCATCATATACGACCTGCGCATCCTCGGCTTCCTAAGGTCAGTGACCCCAGCCACCCTTGCATCCACCCTCCTGCCCTGGGTGTGGACCGGGTTCGCCCTCAATGCCCTCAGCGGCCTTCTACTATTTGCCTCCGATGCTGTGGAGTTTGGCATCAACCCCGCATTTCAGGCCAAGATGGCCTTGATCTTCCTCGCCGGCCTCAACGCCGTGACCTTCCAGATGCGCTACCGCCAATCAGCGACACCAGCCGGCGCGCAAGGCCCGTCTCTCAAAATACAGGCGGCATTCAGCATCCTGATCTGGCTCAGTGTTATTGTTGCCGGCCGCATGATCGCCTACGTCGCTTGAGCACAGCCCCGCCTTCCTCTAGTTTGCGCCGATGACACAGCAAAAACCAATCCACGTAATCGGCGGCGGCCTGGCTGGCTCCGAGGCTGCCTGGCAGATCGCAGCGCGCGGCGTTCCCGTCGTCCTTCACGAAATGCGCCCCGTCCGCAAAACCGATGCCCACTCCACCGACGGCCTGGCCGAATTGGTGTGTTCGAACTCGTTTCGCTCAGACGACTGGCAGGCCAATGCCGTCGGCCTCTTGCACGAGGAAATGCGCCGCTGCAATTCGCTCATCATGTCGGCTGGCGACAAACACAAGCTGCCCGCGGGCGGCGCTCTTGCCGTCGACCGCGATGCCTTCTCCGCCGAGGTCACCCAGCGCCTTGAAGCCCACCCGCTCGTTACAATTGAACGCGGTGAAATCGCCGGACTGCCGCCAGCCGATTGGGACAACGTCATCGTGGCAACCGGCCCCCTGACGTCACCCGCCCTCAGCGAAGCCGTCCTCGAACTCACCGGCGAAGGCGAACTGGCATTCTTCGACGCCATCGCACCGATCATCCACTACGACAGCATCAACCTCGACATCGCCTGGAAACAATCGCGTTACGACAAGCCCGGGCCTGGCGGAACCGGCGCCGACTACCTCAACTGCCCGCTCGACAAGGACGGCTACGAAGCCTTCATCGACGCGCTGATCACAGGCGAGAAAACCTCATTCAAGGAGTGGGAGGCTTCAACGCCCTACTTCGATGGCTGCCTGCCCATCGAGGTGATGGCCGAGCGCGGCCGCGAAACTCTGCGCTTCGGCCCGATGAAACCCGTCGGCCTGTCAGATCCCCACAACCCAGACAAGCGGCCCTATGCCGTCGTCCAGCTTCGCCAGGACAATGCCCTTGGAACGCTATGGAATATGGTCGGCTTCCAGACAAAATTGAAATATGCCGAACAGACCCGCGTCTTCCGTATGATCCCCGGCCTGGAAGAAGCCCAGTTCGCCCGCCTTGGCGGCCTGCACCGAAACACGTTCCTAAATTCACCTAAGCTGCTCGATCCGACGTTGCGCTTGAAAAAAGACCCCCGCCTGCGTTTCGCCGGCCAGATCACCGGCGTCGAAGGCTATATCGAAAGCGCTGCAATCGGCTTGCTCACGGGCCGCTTCGCAGCCGCACAGCACCTGGATGAAGACATCGTCCCACCGCCGAAAACCACCGCCCTGGGCGCGCTTATCAACCACATTACCGGCGGTCACCTGTCAGCCGATAGCCAGTCCGGGTCACGCTCATTCCAGCCGATGAATATCAATTACGGTCTCATTCCACCCCCCGAAGTGCTGCCAACGCACGACGAGGACGGCCGCCGCCTGAAGGGTAAACAAAAGGGTGTAGCCAAGAAGCGCATGGTATCTGAACGCGCCCTTAGCGATCTCGAAACCTGGGTGAATGCCACGAGACCAGCCGCTGCAGCCTAGTGAGGTGGATCAAAAGTTCGTTGTTTAGTCGGAAGCACGCGGCAAAACGAACTTTTGATCCGTAAACCACACTAGAATCATAGTGTTGCAAGAGCACTTTCCGAGACAGGAATTCGCCCGGGGGATGCGGACACCGATATGCGAATTCCCGGCTCATCACACTAATAACTTGCGCGGCATCAAAGAAACGGTTTCGCGAAAGCGTGATAGTACATAGGTCGCAATCGCTGCATTATGCGCGTAAAGTCATGTCAGCCGTGGGAAGGCACGTAGCGGCAGAAGTTGGCGGCTCCACAGGGACACGCCGGTCTAATGTGATATCGAACCGGTCAAAATCTCTGGCCCGTTGATTGCTTCCGCGGTTGAAAGCCGATCGGAGAACTGTGCGATTCAGCCCTAACGATATTGCTCTTTTGCTTATCGGCTGAACGCCTCCAATCGGGTTATTCCAGGAGAGAGCACTATGTATTCAACACTAAAGGGCCTGGCCTCGATCTGCGTAGCAGTCGTCGCGGCCGCCCTGATCATGATGCCGGGTTCCGCCAAGGCGGCCGGTCCCGCCGGCACATCGCAGTTGGCAACCACCGTCCAACAGCTCAATGCCGACCTGCGTGGAGACCTTGTCACCAAGGTCCGCCGCGGGCGTCGCGGCTTCCGCCGTGGACGCGGCTTCCGGCGCGGGCGTGCGTTCCGCGGGCGCGGCTTCCGTGGCCGCAGATTGGGTCGTCTACGTCGCGGCCATGTTCGCAGTTTCCGCCACCGCCGCATTCGCAGGCATCGCCTCCGTCGGCGCTACTACTATCGCCCGCGCGTCTACTACTCGACCCCGTATGTCTACTACAGCTACCGCAGGGGTTACTCGAGCCGCTGTTACAAGCCATGCCGGTGGGCCGGTCATAGCCGCCGCTACTGCCGCCGCTATTGCCGCCGCCACCGCTATTATTGATCATGTCTGATTGATCGATAGGCTTTGGCTTGAGATCGAAAAATTGCCCGCCGCACTAAAATGGTGTGGCGGGCAATTTCGTTGCAAGACTCCGATTCGATGTTCTTTACGGGCGCCCCTTCAGCGGCGGCGCTCATACTTCTGCAAGACACGCCTCGATTTGCGAACAACCGCATCGGCAATGGCGGCCTGCCCCTCGGCGGTTGGGTGAAACGCGCCTGAATAAGTCGCAGCCAGCGTCAACTGAAACCGTGACAACGCCTTCAGATTGAGCACCTTGCGCAGGATCGACTGCGATACATGGAAGTTCCCCGTCATGAACGCATCGTTGGGCGTCCTGAACCAACGCTGTCGCGAAGCATAAGCGCGATAGTCAGCCGGGTTGTAGGGGAACCATTTGCCGTTCTTCTTGCGCGGCAATCGCAGATCGTCAGCCGACCGCAATGCCGACCGTGAGTAACCCGCACAAATCCCCCGCCCCAGAAATTGCTCGCGGTGCCCATCGACAAAACTCCAGCGATGTTTTCCAGCGCTTGCCCGCATCTTGCGGAACAGCTTGTCGCTGACCCAGACACCCGCCCTCGCCCGCGACGAATTCAGCCGGAATTCCTTCACCACTTCCATGCCCGCCCGGCCATCTGGGCAAACCCGCGTTCCATCGCCCACAAGCGACAGCGGAGGGTAGGCCGTCAGGATCACGCGGTCGGCTTCATCCCACGGAATATGCAGGATGTAATGCAGCGCCCGGTTAAACGCCTTGTAGCGCTCATCGAGAACGTCGATAAGCTGTGACGCCGCGATTGTCCCATGCACACCGCCCAGCCAGCCGCTCAACTTCTTCAACGCTGACCGATCGTCCAGAACCGCGTTCGCGAGCAGCTTGGCAAACCCGATGTCGTTACCCCCCACCGAAACCAACAACAGGTCGATCTTGCGCGCCCGCTTTCGCGGGCATTCCCGCAAAACAAGCCCGCCTTCCAGTTCCGGCAGCGCCCCTTTCATGTGGTAGGCCTCCGGCATATCCTTGGCCACGACCCTTAGCCCCGCGCATTGCGCTTCGGCTGCCGCTGAAATCTGCGAATATTCCGGTGGTCTTGGCACCCACTCATTACCCTTGTAGCGCAGGAACAACCCCTGGCTGATCGCCGCCCCCGAACATGCCAGCCCGACAAACGTCACCGCCCGGTGCGGCTCCTCGATCGCCAACTGCAACGCCGCCCGCAGCTGATGCGAATATAAGGACCGGTGGCAGGCCTGATCCTGCCAGCGCGCATTCTCCTTGATGAAGGCATCGTCGCCGATCTCGCGCCATGGTCCGACGCGGGCTGGAAAACCATCAAGGTCGACCGGTTTGGACTTCTTGCCCGCCGCCCGCTTACCGTCGTTCTTTGCGGTCTTTGCCTTCCTGCCGCCCGGGCCGTTCTTGGCGTAGCTGGCCGCCCGCTCCCGCGAAAACCGCACAGGGACATCTGGATTGCCTTCGCCTGAGGCAAAGCTGTCCCCCATGCCGACGACGAAAAGATCCGTCACTTTCACACGTTTCAGCGCCACCCTGCGCCCGCCGATGCGCACTTCAACACGCGCCCCCCACGGATAGGGAATTGCCAGCTTGACCTGTTGGCTGCACGGCTGCGTGATCGCTTCGCCCCGCTTGCCACTCTTTTTGGGAGGCGTCGTCAACCACGAACACCCCAACCGCTCGCCTGCTGGAACACCCACCAATTCAGCAATCACGATGTGCTGCTTCGGCTTGATGTAGTCGCGCCTTCCCGCCTTGCAGGCGTAGATATTCTTCTCACTATCCCAGCATGTCTTTTCTGAAACCGGCTGCGCCCAGCCATCATCGAAGCGCGCCGCAAGCGCCCGCTCTGCCGCCAATACCGGGTTTTGTTTTTTCTCGTCAGGATCGAGATCCAGCCACGTCGCGCGGTGAATTGCTGTGTCGCTGGGATCGGAAAACAAACGAAACGAGTTCTCCACCCGCCACTTGATCTCAACCCGCACCGGCCGCCTCTTCAACTCCAGGCGTTCGCCATCGCCACGCACGCCTTTGGCAGGCTGGGCCAGCGCCGCACCATCTACAATTGCCCCCCAAAGGAAGAACCCAACGGCCGGCAAGACAACGTTGCGCCAGTTCATTTCGCTACCCTGTTTCCTGCATCTTGCATCCTGCCACATCCCGCTTCGTTCAGAATTTGCCCACGGCCTTCGCCCACCACAATCTCCAAACCCGCGACAGCGGTGTGATCTGGGCGCCATCTCTCAACCAGTCCCGCTGCCTTTCCAGCGCCTTCAGATAAGGCCCGGTCAACGCTGCCGGTAAGATTGCCGCCTTGAGCCCGTCAGGAATGCACGGGTCAGATGATCTGATTGCGGCAAGCCCTTCTTCTGCCAGCGCAACTCCTTCTTCGCGGAGCTTGTCAGCGCGCGCTCGAACCTTGACATCGCCAAGCGCCGTGGCGTCGATCATTTCGCCATCGCCATAAAGCCCCCAGCGCCCACGCGTCGCCAGAAGCGGCAACCGCATCAACTGAATGCCTGCCCCATAAGCCCGCCCATAGTTACCGATCGCTTCTTGGGCACGGCTGTCGATCACGGCTCCATCGGCAAGTATCCGTGCAGCCATTTTGAAACTCGCACCACTCGTCGCTGATAGAAAATCTTCAAACGCCGCAACATCGTCGAATGGAACAGCGTAAAGCTCAAAGGCACGCGCATCGACCAGACTCTTCAGGTCATCGATGGGCAACTGCTTGCGCACAATCACATCGCCAAACACATCGGCAATTGGGTTACCCGATCGTGTCGCTGCCTGCCTGACTTCGCCGCGCTGCTCCTCCAGCCAATCGAGCCACCAGCGGAAGCGAATTTCACCCAGCGCCGGATCGGTCACGATCAAGGGAATCCTCTCGATCTCGCCGACGAAAGCGGCCAGCGAAATCAGATCCGCCCGGTGCCGGGCTGGCGCCAGCAGTGCCGCAAGATATCGGTCGAGGGCGTGCCCGCGGGCTGCTTCCCTCACCGCATCTAATTCTTGTTGAGAAAATTCCATTGCCACTGCGGACATATCACAGGGCCCGCCGCACTACTCGACCGCGATCAGCGCTGCCGCAACAGCCCGCTGCTCGCCCAACAACACGTTGTACGTCCGCGCCGCCGCCCCTGTTGCCATCGCTTCAACTGCAATCCCGTGATCCTGCAAGGCTTGGCGCAATTCAGGACCGGGGAAAATCTGCTTGGCACCGGTTCCCAGCAACAACACTTCGATCTCGCCCGCATCCTTCAACAGCAGGCCCAAGGTGTCCAGGCTGACATCGGCCATTGACGATGCCTCCCACCCATAGTGTCCGCTTGGCAGGCACAACAGCGAACCACGATGACTCATATCGGCGAACCGGAACCCCCAGTTGCCATAGGCATCAATCGGCGCTTGTGTGGGGCAGAACGCTCCCCCGTCGACTTTCGAGTGCTCACCATCAGCCATGTTCAATGCACCCGCCATTAGCCGCAACGCGCGGGTCCTTCTATCCGGCCCGCAACCACTCCCCCGCCAGTCCTACGGCCGCGCCATTACGATGTCTTTTTCCGACTTCGCAAGTCCCGACCAATCCCGCTTCACGCCAATCCACATCAGGAACGGTGAAGCAACGAAGATCGACGACCACGTACCGATCAGGATGCCGAAAATCATCGCAAACGCGAAGCCCTTGATGACTTCGGTACCGAACACGTAGATCGACCCGACCGCAATCAACGTGGTGACAGATGTCACGACCGTCCGCGACATCGTCTCGTTGATCGACTGGTTCATCAACTTCTCCAACGCCATCTTCTTATAGCGCCGCAGATTTTCGCGGATGCGGTCGAACACGACCACCGTATCGTTGATCGAATAACCAGCCAGCGTCAGCAAGGCAGCCACCTCGCTCAGTCCGAAGTCGAGCCCCAGCACGCAAAAGACACCCAACGTGATGGTAATATCGTGCACCAGCGCCAGGATGGCGGCGATCGCAAACTGCCACTCGAACCTGAACCAGATGTAAAACAGGATGCCGAACACCGCGAACATAACCGCGGTAATGCCGGCCCACTTTAATTCGCCTGAAACCGCCGGCCCGACGACTTCGGTACGCCGGATGTTGATTTCACCACCCAGAGCTTCACGCACCTTGGTCGCAGCGTTTTGTTGCGCCCTCTCGGTGCTTTCATCGCCCTGGGGGGCCTGCTGCTCGATGCGGATCAGCGCGTCGCTTGGCTGGTCGAGTTCCTGGATCTGAATATCACCAAGCCCCAGCCCGCTAAGCTTGGAGCGAAGCTCACTGATATCGATGACACCAGCAGCACCCCCAGATTGCGCCTTGGCCTGGACTTCAAACAGCGAACCGCCCTTGAAATCGATACCAAAGTTCAGCCCCTGGGTGGAAAGCATCGCCACCGAACCCAGGAACAGGGCAACCGACGCCAACACGAAATAGCGGCGCACATCCATGATCGGAAAGACTCTGTTGTGCGGCCAGAAATCGACGCCCTTGAACATTCTGGATCAGTCCTTCTTTCAAGTCTTCACGGAGGCGACAGACAATTCTTCCCTGTCACCACCTCCTCGATGGTCAGGCCTCGCCCCAGCCATAATGGGCGCAGCGCACCGTCATTCCTCGATTTGACCCGCAGTCAGTCATTCCAACAAAGCCCCCAACCCTCAAGGCTATAGCGGTGCCGGAATCTTGCGTGTCTTCTGTCTTGCAACCCAAAGCGAAACCAACAACCTCGTAACCAGAAACGCCGTAAACACCGTCGCAAAGATACCCAGCGACAAGGTGACCGCGAATCCTCGGATCGGTCCCGAGCCCAGCCAGAACATCACGATGCCCGCGATCAGCGTCGTTAAGTTGGAGTCGATGATGGTGGCAAACGCGCGCGAGAAGCCGCCATCAATCGCTGAAATCGGCTGCTTGCCGTTGCGCATTTCTTCACGGATGCGTTCATAGATCAGCACGTTGGCATCAACCGCCATACCGATTGTCAGAATAAGGCCGGCAATACCAGGCAGCGTCAGCGTCGACCCGATGGCCGACATCGTCCCGACGATCAAGACCAGGTTGACGATCACCGCCAGCAGCGCAAACAGACCAAAAAACCCATAGGCGAACAACATGAACGCCGCAACGCCAAAGCCCCCGACCATGGCAGCCAACCTGCCGCCCTCAACCGAATCAGCTCCAAGCGACGGGCCAACGGTGCGTTCTTCTACAATCGTCAACGTCGTCGGCAACGCGCCTGAGCGAACCTGCACCGCCAGCTTGTTGGCTTCTTCAACCGAGAAGTTGCCCGAGATCTGCCCCGAACCGCCAAGGATTGGCTCCCGGATTACCGGCGCCGACAGCACAACCACATCGCGCTTCTTCTTGACCGTTCCGTCCGGATTCTTGGCAACCGTGCCATCAGAATTCTTCACTTCAACGTCGCCGTTATCCAGCACGATCGCGAACGGCCGACCGACATTCTTTGAAGAAAACTCGGCAAAGATGCGCGCCGCCTTCTGATTGAAGCGGAACGAAATGATCGGCTCGTTGGTATCCTGGTCGAAACCCGGTTGCGCATCCACCAGGTCCTCGCCGTAAACGATTGGCGGTTCCTTCAACAGATGCTCGTAATTTGGATCTTCGGCGTCGGGGTGGATAACGTAGCTCAGCGGAATGAGGGATTCGCGCGCTTCCGCAGCCGTCACATTGTCGTGCACGGAGTGGAACGTCAGGCGCGCCGTCTGTCCGATCAACTCCTTCAGCTTTTCGGTATCATCAAAGCCCGGCACCTGAACGAGAATTCGGTCGAGCCCCTGGCGCACAATGCTTGGCTCGACATTGCCCAGCGCATCGATACGGCGTCGGATAACCTCGATGGCAGCGCTCGATGCATTGGAGATTCGTTGCTGCATGCCCGCGCTGGTCGGCGCGACTTCCAGAAAACCGTCGGATCCACGCCGCACATCGACATCGTATCCCGAACCGCCCACAAGCGTGTTGCCCAAAGGCTGGCGGATCAATCGGAGCCGGGTCAGCCCCTCTTCGGTCTTCGCCTCGTTGACAAGCTTGACCCGAACCACGTCACCGACTTGCCCAAGCCCCTTGTAGCGGATCTTGGCGTCGATAAGCTGCTTGCGAACGTCACCCCGGAGCGATTTCAGCCAATCCTTGCGCAACTCCTCAGAATCCATCTGAACCAACAGATGCGCACCGCCCTTGAGGTCAAGACCCAGGCTCAACTGCTTGTTGGGCAGGAAACCCGGCCAGATATCTTTCAACGTCGCTTCGGACAGAAAATTGGGCAGGGCCGCCACCACGCCCCACAGGCAGACAAGGGCGACGAAGATAATTTTTGTTCGGCTGAAATGCAGCATGAGCGATCAGCTCTTTCTTTGTCATTTAAAACCAATTGCCCAGCGGGAGTTTTCGCTGGGCACCAGCCGCCGGATCTGCGGCTTATAGAGAAATGCGAGGCCTAAGCCTTCTCTTTCACCGGCTCGCCTTTGACGCGAACATCCATCAAGGTCGACTTCACCACCCTGATCTTCATCTGCTCGTTCAGCTCGACCTCGACCTCATCAGTGTTCTCAGGAACCTTCGTGACCCGCCCGACAAACCCGCCAGAAGTCACCACCGTGTCACCGCGCCGAACCTTGGTAATCATCTCCTGGTGCTCTTTTGCACGCTGCTGCTGGGGGCGTATCAACAGGAAGTAGAAGATTACGACCATCAGAAGCATCGGGAAAAGTACGCCCAGACCGCCAAACGGGTCCGCGCCTTGGGCAAGGGCATATGCAGGTGTCATTAACATCGCTTTTGATCGCGTCCTTGTAATTCGGTTGAGGTGAGCTAGCAGGCTGTTGAAAAACTCATGTGGATCGCGACACCTGTCACTTTTTCGCATTCGGCCAGAAGCGGCGCGCAGCGCGATGTGGGTCTATCGTGCCAGTGCCGCGACGCCGCCGAGGCGAAAAAGTGCGGTGTCCCAGA
>JAHZKP010000063.1 GCA_022600345.1 Alphaproteobacteria bacterium
CGCCCGGCCCTTCGGGTTTCCAAGCGGCGGCCGCCCAGTGCGTCGAGCGGCTTGGCCGATCACCCAGATCGACCCGCGCCACTCTCCTGCTGGATCGACTCGCCGCTTGAGAAACAGAATTGAATCGATTTGGTCGGAAAGGGCTCTAGCATGCTTGGCCGTCGATAACGCGTTGCGCTGGCTGGTGGGACTCATGTAGGCTGCGGTGAACGGTCGCAGGCCAGTGTTGAAACATGATTGCTTGCGGTTGGCGGGGATTGCACGGGGTTCGGGGGAAGTTTGCGATGTTTCGAAGCTTGTTTGGCTTGGTTCTGACCGGCCTGTGGGGATGGGGGCTGATGTCCCATCCCGGAGACTTTCAACCCGTCGGGCCGGTGGCAGAACTGGGGGTCTACATCGATCATCGCGGCGATGGTGCGATAGAATTTCGGGACTGTGCGGGCAAGATTTGTGGACGCGTGGTATGGCTGCGGGACGGCGCGCCGTCGGAAGCGTGCGGGCGTGAAATCATAGGCAATGCGGCGCTGGTTAAGAACGGTGTTTGGGACGGCGGGTGGATACTCGATCCGGAGATCGATCAGAAATTCGACGTTGAGATCACATGGCTCAACAAGGATGAGATTCAGGTTATGGGATATCTGGGCTCGAAGGCCTTGAGCGAGACCTTCGTGTGGAAGAAGGCGGCTGTTGGTCTGCCTCGTTGCGGAGTCCACGGGGAAATTGCACAGCGCTAGCCCTAGTCGGCTCCTGGCGTTATGCCGGGTGCGTTCGATTCCTTCGCCCTCCCGAAGTGCGTGGGCATATGCGGGCTCAAGTTCGGACGGCTGGTCTGCCGGTTGGGTTCTGAAATCTGAGTATTGCGCTTAGATCGGACGTGTTGCCTATAAATAAAAGACGCTCTCGGCAGAGGGCACTGCCGAGAGCGTCATCCAGGGGAACCCCCCCGGTTAGGCCTCGCCGAACGCTATCGTCTGCGGGGTTTGACGCTGACGTACGGCGGGGCATTCATGCTCAACCAGCCGGTATGTTTCCGACTGGGAGCTCATTTGGTTGTGTCTACTAAGTGTTATGAAACAGTATTCCATTACTGCGTGCAAGTAATGATTCACGTTCAGGATTAGTAAATAGTCGGTAGTTTTGTATACAGAACTTGGAAAACTTGCGGCTGTTCAGTGAGTTAAAAGTGGATCATCGGCGTAACGACTTTTCTGCCTAGGGTTGCGCTGCAATATCGTCTGTTTGCGCCGCAATAGCCCTTGGGTTGTATGCTTTAATTTATTGAATTAATTGACTTTAGGAACGCCAAGAGCGCGATTTCTTCGGTGTGGCTCAATCGAAGCGGGTGAATGAGGCCTGTGGAAAAGTTGAGCCTCGTTTCTATCGAAAATTGATAGTGACGTATGACATGCTCCAGCGTCGGCAAGGCGCCGTTGTGCATGTAAGGGGCGGATTTTGGAGCGCCTCGTAGACTTGGCGTTTTTATTGTCCGTTGCTGGCTCGTTGTGCTGCCGGCGACCGGGACCGTATGTAGCCGATCATCTGTAAAACGCCAGCCCGAGTGACAGCCGATGCATCCAGCCTTTCCAACGAACAGGTTGAAGCCTGCTTGTTCCGGCTTGGTCAGGGCGCTCTGATCGCCAGCAATGAAGCGGTCGAAACGCGTCGTTGGCGAGATCAGCGTTCGCTGGTAACTGGCCAGTGCGGCGGCCACGGTTTGGGGCGTTGGAGCTGGCTGATCTGGGAAGGCTTGCTTGAATTTAGCGGTGACTGTTTCGTCCGAGTTCAAGCGCGCGATGATCGTCGGCCATGAGCCGTTCATTTCCTGCGGGTGCTCTATGGGAATGTTAGCCTGGTCTTCGAGCGCGCGGGCGCGGCCGTCCCAGAACAGGCGCTTCGCCCAGGCTAAATTCAGGAGGGTTGGTGTGTTGAGAAGCATCGTCTTTCCATCGCGGGCTGCAGCTCGCTCGCGGCCATCGGTGAAGGCGCGGTTCGGGTCGTGGCAGGTCGAACACGAGCGCGAGTTATCGCCTGAGAGGCGTTTGTTGAAGAAGAGCTTTTTCCCGAGACTGACCTTGGCGGGCGTGAGCTTGTTGCCGGCAGGTGCAGGGATCGCGTTGAGGCGGGAAGTATCAGGGCGTGCGAACACCTCGCGCCAGATGGGAAGGAGTTCGGGGGTAGGTTCGGCGTGGGCTGGGAGTGAAAATAGAAGAATATATAAAGCGAAGATGAGGGGCTGGAACCGCGGCGTCTCCGATAGTCTCGCTCTGCCGGTCACCGAAAGTATTTTGCGTAATGACTGGCAGTGTCCTTGAGGCTTGGGCGGATCCCCGCCTCGCTGGTGTTTGCCATGCTTTGCATGGACGCGGGGATGACGAATCTTGTGACGCGAGGGTGCGGGGAACATCGGCGCGCTGCGATTCATTTGCGGTACGCGGCAAGGGCGCGGTTAAGCGAGTGAGGGTCGCCGCCAAGGCGGTGGTAGTTCGAGGGGCGCTTATAGCCTGCTAAGCTCTTGCCGGCGGAAAAGCAGATGCCGCTTCGTGGATTTCGGATTGCGTAATAGCCAAGCCAGATGTCGAGAAGGTCTTGCGGTTTCACCTGCTCCTGACGTTGGGTTCCGGCGAAGGCGTTGAACTGTTTCAATCCGGACGGGGTGGCGCAGTTTGCGGTTCGGATTAATAAGCGGGCGAGGCGATGAAATGCGCGATCGTTGAATGCGGCCCAGTCCTCTCCTTTCGCCCGGGCGAGTTCGGTCATGAAGAACAGCGGTTGGGCGGAGAAGTTGTGATAGTGCAGCGCGCGTTTTCCGCGCAACAATTCCATTGCCAATGTGCCGTCAGCTCCGATGTCGTTGGCGGCGTCCTGCATGATGCGGCGGGCTTCCTGCCAGTGGCGGCCGCTGTCGGTCGCGATGCCCACGGCAGCAAGGCCGAGGCCTAGCCAGTACCAATGATTGTTTCTCTTACGCCCACGATCATCGAAGAAGGCGCGGCATTTATCGGCGAGCCGGATGAGCCAAGGGTCGATGAGTTCGCGCTGTTTTGATGTGGCGATGGGGCGGAGCTTGACGTAGGAGCCTGCAAGGCCAGCCAACGCCCAATTGCGTTCATAGGCGGCTTGCTTCGTCGACATGGTGCCAAGGAGTGCGTCGGCTTCCGCCCAGGCGGTTAGCCAGATGAGTGCACACCTTGCTTCGATTGGTCGTGGCGGCTTCGGGGCCCAGACGCGGCTGGCGTCTTCTGCGATTCTCGTCATGAACCTTTTTAGCGGTGCGACCGCCGCGCGTTTGGCCTGGCGTTTGGCTTGATCGATTTTTATGCCTGATCGATCAGAATAGTAGCGTTCCAGATCAAGGTCGCGGATCGGTGGCGGTGGCGGTTGGCAGGCGAAGGCCGCTGCTGAAGTTGCCGTGAATAACGCGAAAAGCAATGTGAACAGGAGTGGCGTGTATTGGGGCGGTTTGCGACTGCCGGCAACGTGACTGGATCTCGTCCTTCGACGGGATGAGGATGGTGTGATTTCGTGCGTCTCGCCCATGTTGAGGCTCATCGGGTTGCCAGGATAACGGCGATGATAACGGGGTTCCAATTCATCGCTTCAGCAGCTTTCCTTGTAGGTGTGCGTGTGGCCCATCGGGTCGGTGATGAGATAGGTGCCATCGTTGAACTCTTCCACTTCGATATAGTCAGGGCCGATTGGTACTTTGCCGTGCGCCCCTGGGATATCGAGAACGTAGGTTGGCATGGCGAGGCCTGATAAGCGTTGCCGAAGTTGGCGCATTAAGTGCTGGCCGGTCTCTATGGAAACCCGGAAATGACGGGTGCCGGGTGCCAGGTCGGGGTGGTGCAGGTAATAGGGCTTGATGCCGGTTTCAACGAAGCCGCGCATGAGCGCATCGAGCGTTTCAACGTCGTCGTTGACGCCCTGTAGGAGCACAGTTTGGCTAACCAGCGAGACGCCTACATTAGTGAGGCGGCGGCATGCGGCGCGGGCGGTATCGGTCAATTCGTCGGGGTGGTTTGAATGGAGGGCGACGAAGACGCTCTTGTCGGTCGATGCCAGTGCAGTTGCGAGTTCGTCGGTGATCAGCGCAGGTGAGACGACAGGCACGCGGGTGTGCCAGCGGATGACTTTGACGTGGGGTATTTCGGCAAGGCGTTTGGTCAGGACTTCAATGCGGCGTGGCGACAGGATCAGTGGATCGCCACCGGTGATGATGACTTCCCAGATTTCGGGGTGGCCGGCGATGTAGGCAATTGCCGTGTCGAGTTCGGAATCGCTCAGGCCGCGATCGTTTTGCGGACCGACCATTTCGCGGCGGAAACAGAAGCGGCAATAAACCGGGCAGACGCTGACGGCTTTCAGGAGAGCGCGATCTGGGTAGCGGTGAACGATGCCTTTGACAGGTGACTTGTCGTTATCGCCAATCGGATCGTCGCGTTCGTCGGGGTGGCGGTCGAGTTCAGCGAGCGTGGGGATGAACTGGCGGGCCATCGGGTCGGCTGGATCGGCCTTATCGATTAGCCGGGCGATATCGGGTGTCACCGCGACGGCATAGCGTGCGGCGACCTCCTGCAAAGCGACGTTCTCGGATTGCGAGATGAGACTGGCGGCGTGAAGGTCTTGCAGTGAACGCAGGGTGGGTTCGGTTTTGTTCATTGGGGCATCGGTGTCCATTGCACCTGATCGATATGGGTTGTTCCGGTTGCCAGCATAACGAGGCGTTCGAAGCCCAATGCGCAACCCGCAGTGTGAGGTGGCATGTTGGGCAGCGCGGAGATGAAATCGTCATCGATGGGATAGCGTTCACCGTAGAGGCGTTGTTTTTCTGCCATGTCGGCTTCGAGCCCTTGGCGAACCCGGTCGGGATCGTTGCATTCACCGAAGCCGTTGGCCAGTTCGACGCCGGATACGAAAAGTTCGAAGCGCAGTGAGAGATTTGGATCTTGTGGGTCGGGGCGGGCAAGCGGCGACATGCAGGCGGGGTATCGGTCCAGTAGCAAACTGCGTTCGACGCCGCTTGGCCAACTTGCGCCTGGGATTTCGCCGTAGCGCTTTTCCAGATCGATCATCAGCTTTGAAAAGATGTCGCCCCAGGAATCGTCGCCGGCAACTCCTATGTCGGAGGATTTAGCCATTTCGGCCAGGGTTTCGCGGTCAGGTTCGCCGCTCGCTTTGAAGGCTGCTGCCAGGTTGAAGCCAAAGATATCCAGCAGGGCTTGGGGGATCGTTGTTTTTACTGAGGACTGGTGGAGGTCGCAGGTGCGCTTCTTCCAGTTCCAGGCGAGGTTGCCAGCGGTTTGGGCTGCAATGCTCAAAAGCTGGTCGCAGTCGTCTTTGATCGACTGGTAGGGATCAGCACCGGAGGCATCGGCTCTGTACCATTCCAGCATGGTGAAGGCTGGCGCGTGAAGCGGGCCACGTTCGCGATTTCGGAAGGCAGGGGCGAAGGTAAAGACTTTGGGTTCGCCTGCCGCGATGAGCTTTTTGCAGGCGAATTCAGGAGAGGTTTGCAAGTAGAGTTGGTGCGTTTCGCCGTCATTGCCGATCATTTGGGTTTTGAAGGCGTGCAGATGCGTTTCGTTGCCCGGCGAAGCCTGCAGTGCGCATGTGTCGATCTCGATGAAGCCTTGGGCGTCAAACCAGGTGCGGATTGCCGACTTGATTCGATTGCGCATTAAAAGTGCGGCTCGGCGGTCGTTATGGCGCTCAGGATGCCACCATGGCGGGGAAGTTGTCATGGTAGGCTCTTAGCCCATAGTGCTGCTTGGGACCAAATCGCGGGGTTAAATCGGTCGAAGCTGGAATGATTGGACGCGCTGGGCTTGGCGTTTGGTCTGCAAACGCGTAGAAACCGGCGATCGGATAAGAATTCAACATCGGCTGGAGCCGCCCGTGCCATCAGTGGCCAGGGCGTGAGGTCGGCCAGATCGGAGAGCATGACGTGGTTAAGGTGATCGCCAGTTCAATTCGCAAGGGTAATGTGCTCGAGATCAACGGTGGGCTCGCGGTTGTAATGAACGCGGAGAATATCCATCCGGGTAAGGGAACTCCGGTGACCCACCTGGAACTGCGGCGGATCTCGGATGGCGTCAAGATCGTCGAGCGCTGCCGGACGACCGAGCAGGTTGAAAAGGCGTTCGTCGAGGAGGTCGACTATGGATATCTGTTCGAAGACGAACAGGGATACACCTTCATGCATCCTGAGACCTACGATCAGGTGGTCGTCTCCAAGGACGTGATCGGCGATTCAGCGGTGTGGTTGAAGGAAGCCATGGTTTGCCAGTTGTCGATGTATGAGGGTAATCCGATTGCGATCTCACTGCCGCAGCGGGCGACCTACGAGATCGTCGAGGCCGATCCGGTTGTGAAGGGGCAAACGGCGTCGTCTTCCTATAAGCCAGCCGTGCTGGATAACGGCGCCAAGATCATGGTGCCCCCACATATTGCGGCTGGCACCCGCGTTGTCGTGATGACGGATGACGGGTCCTACGTCGAGCGCGCCAAGGATTAGGGGGCGACGTGGGGCCTGGGACAGGTTCGGCGCGAAATCGGCCTTGCTTGGGTCCCCACCTGCGTGGGGATGACGGTGGTGGTGTGTGCGTCTTTTCGTCTAACCCCGGCTCCGTAGCTGATAGATTTCCATGATCTTGGTGCCGCGGTGGGGGCCGTCGCAGACGAACTGCCATTGGCCGTCGGTGTAGGTGTCGCAGATCTTGACGCCCTTGACGAGAATCCAATGACCCTGTTTGCCGCGATGGATGGCGAGCAGGTAATAGACCCACGCGTTGCGCGGTTTCTGCATCCACTTCCACAGCGTCGGGCGCTCCTTGCGCTCCAGATGCCAGAAGCTTTCGGTAAGCGTCATCTCCCAGCCAAGCTCAGTTGCGGCTGCTGCCACCTCCATGGCGCTGGTGCCCTCGATCTTGCTGTCGGTCTCAACGCGGCGGAAGCGGTTTACTTCCTCTTCAACGCGGCTGATCGGAAACCCGGTCAGGGCGGAGAGGATGTAGGGGCCGCAGAAGGCCGTGCGACCGGTGTCGTTCTTGACTTTGTTGAGGCCCGTTGTCCTGAGCGGCTCGGCCATGTTGGGGTCGGCTCCGATCTTTGATGAGCGAATCGTTTTGTTAACAAAAGATGATCGGGGATGGTTTACAAAGGGTAAACGGTTGCCGGTGCGGTTAGCGAGAAGATTGCCGGTGAGTTGCGATGGAGCACCGGCTTCAGAATTGGGCGGCAGTATATTGCGACGGTTGCATCGCGGCGCGCGGTCTGCATCCTTGATGACGCAAACCCAAGATCCGTGCGCGACAACGAGGCCGACGATGAATGTCTCTTTTTTCCAAGAGTTGCTGACAACGGTGGCCGACCGGGGGCGGGCGCTGTTGCCCAAATCGCTGTTTCCCGAAGAGCCGGAACGGGGCATGCAGGTCCTCGTCGATGCGCTGGTGTCGGGGCGCGGTGAGGCATCCGGTGTGGCATTGGCCCAGCAGATCCTCAATCACTACAAGATCCTGGGGCCGAAGGAACGCCGCGCGTATTTCCGGTATCTGGCGGCGGCGCCTGTTTTGAACCCGGACCGGGATGCTGTGCTCGATGCTGCGGCTGCCTATTCGCTGGACCCCAGCAGCGAGGCTTTATCCCGCTTGCAGGCGGCGGTTGAAAGTCCAAGGCAGGAGTTTTTCAGGCGGCTCAATCTGGCGCCTTGTGCGACAGCGGAAATCGTCGCTATGCGTCGCGATCTGGTGGCCATGCCCAAAGACGACCCGGGCCTGGCGCTGGTCGACAGCGATTTGAAGCACTTGCTTTATTCCTGGTTCAACCGGGGTTTTCTGGTTTTGCAGCGGATCGATTGGCAAACGTCGGCGGCGGTTCTGGAAAAGATTATCGCCTATGAAGCGGTGCACGAAATCAAGGGCTGGGAAGACCTGCGGCGGCGCCTCGATCCATCCGACCGACGCTGTTTCGCTTTCTTTCATCCATCCCTGGTCGACGACCCGCTGATCTTTGTGGAAGTTGCACTGGGTGACGAAATTTCAGATTCCATTGCGCCCGTATTGGATGAAGAGCGAAAAGAAAAGCCGCTCAGTGCTCCGACGACGGCGGTGTTTTATTCCATCTCGAATTGTCAGGATGGGCTGCAGGGAATTTCGTTTGGTAATTTCCTGATCAAGCAGGTGGTCGAGGAATTGGCCAAGGAGCTGCCCAGCCTGAAAACGTTCGTGACGCTTTCGCCAGTGCCCAGATTTGCAGACTGGTTGGACCAGACATTGGCGGATGATCCCGAAGGGTTGATTTCGGCGGAAGACCGCCAGGTTCTGAAGGTCCTCAAGCAGCCTGACTGGCTGGATCGTCATGGCCAGGACGAGTCCTTGAAGGCGACGGT
Organism: Alphaproteobacteria bacterium; assembly: GCA_022600345.1. Lineage (GTDB taxonomy): Bacteria > Pseudomonadota > Alphaproteobacteria > Rhizobiales > Hyphomicrobiaceae > Filomicrobium. The sequence continues at coordinate 8,387 of JAHZKP010000063.1, forward strand.
GCTGGCATTGGCGGCACACTATTTTATGCGAGCGAAAACGCCGCGCAATAAACCTGTCGATCCGGTGGCGCGGTTCCATCTGGGAAATGGGGCCCGGCTGGAGCGCATCAACTGGTTGGGAGATCGCTCTGAAAAGGGATTGCGGGAAGCCTATGGGTTGATGGTCAACTATCGCTACGAGTTGAAGGACATCGAGAAGAACCACGAGGCCTATGCCAACGAGGGTATGATTGCCGTGTCCCGGGCGGCGCGGGGGCATTTGCGGGCCGACAAGTCGAAGGGCGCGGGCGAGAGTGGGGGATCTGTCTTGTTGCTTCCAAACGTGGTCAGATCGTCGATTGCCGGCGGCGAGAAAACCCCAAGGAAGGTCGACGTCAGCGAAGAGGATCGTTGAATGTGGCGTCTGCCTGCGGGGCATGCCTGCTGATTTGTGCCCGCCGACTTGCCAGCTTCAAGCGACCATGCACTATGGCCGCAGGAGCCCCCGGGGCCTGCGGACTTGTCTAGCAGGCTGAGTGTCTTGAGGGTGAGGGCGGAGTATTACGGAGTGAAGCGTCATGCGTTATGACGACCAGGATCGGCGCAGTTCGAATGTTGAAGACCGGCGTTCGCAGCGTCGGCGTGGGTTCAGTTTTCCCGGCATGGGACGGTCTCGTGGCGGTCGCGGCATGCGGATACCCATCGGGGGCAAGGGTGGTTTTTCGCTGACGACGCTGTTGATCCTGGGGGCGGTGATGCTGTTCTTTGGCATCAATCCGTTGCACATTCTGACCGGTGGTGGCGGCAGCGTTGCCCCCAGATCCAGCTTCGAGATTCCCCAGTTACCAAAGATGGAGCAGGCTGGACGGCGCTCGGGCGGCTCAGGGCTCGATATTCCCGGGCTTCCCGGTGGTGGAAGCGCGTCTGGCAAGGCTGGCAACGACGATGAAATGAAAATCTTCATCTCGCGCGTTCTGGCCGATACCGAGGATGTCTGGAACCGCGTGTTCAAGTCGTTTGGCAAGAATTATCGCGAGCCCAGCCTGGTGTTATTCAGGGAATCGACATCGACAGGATGCGGGCTGGGACAAGCGGCGATGGGGCCGTTTTATTGTCCGCTGGATGAAAAAATCTACATCGACCTGGTTTTCTACGAACAGCTCAAGCAGAAATTCCGGGCGCCGGGAGACTTTGCGCAGGCCTATGTCATCGCACATGAAGTCGGCCATCATATCCAGAAGATTTTAGGGATCGCCGATAAGGTTCAGCAGGCGAAAGCGCGTCGCAGCAAGAAAGAAGCCAACCGGATTCAGGTTCGCATGGAGTTGCAGGCCGATTGTCTGGCGGGCGTGTGGGCGCACCTGAATGAGCAGCTTAACAAGCGGCTGGAGCCGGGAGACATTGATGAGGGGCTGAATGCTGCCAAACAGATCGGCGACGATATGATCCAGCGGCGCCAGCAGGGCTATGTGGTGCCCGATGCGTTTACGCATGGAACGGCGGCGCAGCGCCAGCGGTGGTTCAAGGCAGGCTTCAGGGAAGGACGCATCCAGGCGTGCCAACCTGCTTTCGAGTTGCCCTACGACAGGCTTTGAATTCCGCTCGTTTCGGTGTTTTGCGGGCGCGATTGTTAGGTCAAGGCAATAGCCTTCCTACAACGCGTTGCCGCGAAAGTTTGTTGTGCGGCAGGTCATGCCCTCGCTTTCAAGGACACCGCAAACGCGGGCGACATCGTTGGCTGAAATCACCGGCCCTGCGAGAAGCGAGAATTTTCTCTCAGGCGACTGAGGGTTGGGCTTGATGATGTAACGCGGTGACAGGTCTAAGAGTGCTGCGGCGTGGCGCTCCTGGAGAATGCTCCAGGTGAGGCGAAGCGATTCCACCGATGAGCCGGTGGCGAGCAGAATTGCCAAACCGGAAGGGGCTGGTGCAGCCGCCGGCGTTGGTTTGACAACGGCAGGGCCGAATGTGATCGGCGCGGAAGGTGCGGCTGGCGTTCTGGCGGCGGCTTGCTTTAAGGGTGGCGGTTTTCTCAAGGTTGCCGGTTTCACGGCGGGTTTCAGCGCCATGCGGGTTACCACAGGTGGAGCCGGAGCGCGCTCGGGCGGCGGCGGCACCGAAATGCTGCCCGTGACGATGCGAGAGGTGGCGCTGCTGTCTGGTGATGGTTGAGCGGCTGGTTGCTTTGTGGCCAGGATCTGCTGGGTGGTTACGTATTTGGTGTTGATCCGGGCCTGCGGTTCGGCATTGGAAAATGTCGGCTGGCCGCCAGATGTGGGGGTGTTGCGAGACGCCGTGCGCAGTGACAAGTCGCTTGGCAGTTGTCCTGGCGCAGTGGCGGGATCGGATGTCGGTTGGGGCCGGGTTGCCTGATTGGTGCCGGCCGGCGTCTGCTTGCGTGGGGCCGCGGTGGTCGCAACTGTCGGCGGGACGGACTTTTTGGCCGCCTGGACCACTGGAAGGGATTGGGGAGCGTTGATGTTGACGGGCTGATTGACGGCGTAGCTCAGATAGACGAGCGAGGCGATGCCGGCCACGGCCCAGCCGCCAATATAACTTGCCGGTAATCCGACTGGGACGAGGGAAGCTTTTGCCATCGCGGTTTGTTTTGCGGCGGGCGTGGCGGCTGTCTGGGCGACAGGGCTGGCAGCCAACTGGGAAGCTTGTTGATTTGAACTCGTCATTGTCGACGCACCTTGAGATCAACGAAATTGCAAAAGACTTAGACGCAGGCGTTTTCGGCGGTTGGCCGGAACTTTGCGCCATTGGGATCGCAACGCGCCTGAAATGAGAGAAAATGGAATGCAGGCGTACGGTTTGAATTCGTCAACTGAGTCGGGGCGGCGAATCAATCTACACGGCGAGCAAAACCGTGGAGGGCTTGTGGAAGGAGCTCGACAACGCTTATCGGCAGGCCGTTCGGCTTGGTAGCTGTAGCGGCTTGGCCACAATCGACGCGATGTCCCGAGATCAGTTCAGGCTGGTGGTGTCGTGGCCCTTTGCGCAGGTGCAGGAGGCGGCTATGCAGGGGTTCGATCGAACCGGTTTTTTTAGCGGAGACGAAATATGAGCGACCGGCCACTGCTGATAGTTGTTCTTGCTGCCGGGAAGGGCACGCGGATGAAATCGGCGACCCCGAAGGTCCTGCATGCCGTTGCCGGGCGCTCGATGCTGGGGCACGTGATGGCGCTGGCGGGGGCATTGGCGGCCGTTCGTTGCGCTGTGGTGATCGGACCGGGGATGGAGGAGGTTCGCGCCGAAGCGTTGGCGCAGGACCCGGATGCTCAGATTTTCGTCCAGGAAAACCAGCTTGGGACGGCGGATGCGGTGCTGGCAGCGCGCGAGGCGATTGCGGCTCACGATGGCGATGTGCTGATCCTATATGCCGACACGCCATTGACCAGAAAGCCGTCGCTGGAAGCGATGCTGGATGTGTTGAAGGCGGGGGCAGGTGTTGCGGTTTTGGGCTTTGAGGCCGACGACCCGACCGGCTACGGGCGGCTTTTGACCGATGGCCAGGGGGGACTCGTTGCCATTCGCGAGCAGAAGGACGCGACACCTGCGGAACTTGAAGTACGGCTGTGCAACTCGGGTGTCATGGGGTTCAGGGTCGGCAATCTGGTTTCGCTGCTCGAGCGGATCGGCAACGATAACGCCAAGGGGGAATACTACCTGACCGATGCCGTCGAGGTTGCCAGGGGCGATGGTTTGACGGGGGCGGTCGTGACCTGTGATGAAGAAGAGGTGCTGGGGGTCAATTCGCCGGACCAATTGGCGGTTGCCGAGGGGATCTGGCAGCGTCGGGCGCGACTGGAAGCCATGGCCGGCGGTGTGACCATGATCGCGCCCGAAACGGTCTGGCTGGCTTTCGATACGCAACTGGGCCGCGATGTCCTGTTGGAGCCCAATGTCTTCTTTGGGCCTGGCGTGGTTGTTGAAGACAACGTGGAGATCCGGGCCAATTGCCATCTTGTGGGCTGCGACCGTAAATCAAAGGCCGGCCTGAAGATCGCAAAAGGGGCGAAGATTGGTCCGTATGCCCGATTGCGCCCGGGATCGACGCTGGGCGAAAATGTGCATATCGGCAATTTCGTCGAGGTCAAGAATGCGCATATGGCCAGCGGCGCCAAGGCCAACCATCTGACCTATGTGGGCGATGCCGATGTTGGAGAGGGCGCCAATATCGGGGCAGGCACGATTTTCTGTAATTACGACGGCTACAACAAGAACCGGTGCGATATTGGTGCTGGCGTATTTATAGGCTCCAATTCGGCCATCGTTGCGCCTGTCACAATCGGCGAAGGCGCTTATGTTGCAGCCGGCAGCACGATTACTCACGACGTCAAGGGGGACGCGCTGGCGATCGAGCGCGCTCAGCAGACTGAAAAGGCGCAGTGGGCGGTCAACTACCGCTTAAAGATGTCTGAAGCCAAATCCAAGTGAACGGCATGGGAATTGCTGAGCAAGTCTGCCGATCGGCCAACATTCGGTAAACGGACGTGATTTGGCCGAATCGCCCGGGCTCTGTAGGCCAAGGGTAATCGGTTGGCCGATTTGATGCAGTGACGAGGACGAAGAGCGGATATGTGCGGTATCGTTGGAATTCTAGGGGTTAAGCCTGTTTCGCAGGACCTGATCGACGCACTGCGGCGCCTGGAGTATCGCGGCTATGACTCGGCTGGCATTGCGACGGTGGAAAATGGTCATCTGGAACGCCGGCGGGCCGAAGGCAAGCTGAGAAATCTGGAAGCACTCGTTAACGATGAGCCTTTGAAAGGGCTGACAGGGATCGGCCATACGCGCTGGGCGACACACGGCAAGCCGACAGAATCGAACGCACATCCGCACATGTCGGAGAAGGTCTCGGTCGTTCACAACGGGATTATCGAAAATTTCCGGGCGCTGCGCGCGGCCCTGACGGCCAAGGGGCACGTCTTTCACAGCGACACGGATACCGAGGCGGTGGTCCACCTGATTACAGAAGAATTGAAGGCGGCGAACGATGATCCGGTTGCAGCCGTTCGCGCGGCGCTGGGGCAGCTCGAGGGTGCGTTTGCGCTGGGGATCGTGTTTGCCGGACATGATGACTTGATGATTGCGGCGCGCAGCGGCAGTCCGCTTGTGATCGGTCATGGCGATGAGACGATGTACCTTGGTTCCGATGCAATCGCACTGGCCCCCTTCACCAGTGAGATCACCTATCTGGATGAAGGCGACATGGCTGTGTTGCGCCGTTCGGGCGCGGAGATCTACGACGTTTCCGGCGCGCGGGTGGAGCGTTTAGCGATCAAGTCGCAGGCCAGCTCATTCCTGGTCGACAAGGGCAATCACCGACATTTCATGGCCAAGGAGATCCATGAGCAACCCGAGGTGATCAGCCACACGCTGTCGCATTACATCGACATGGCCGAGGGGCGGGTCGATTATCCCGAGTTGGGGCTCGACCTTGCCGACCTGTCGCGGATCACGATTTCGGCGTGCGGAACGGCTTATTATGCCGGGCTGGTGGGCAAGTACTGGATTGAGCGCTATGCGCGCGTGCCCGTCGAGATCGATGTCGCTTCTGAATTGCGCTATCGCGAGGCGCCGTTGCCCAAGGACGGCTTGGCGCTGTTTATTTCGCAATCGGGAGAGACGGCGGATACGCTGGCCGTCCTGCGCTACTGCAAATCCCAGGGGCAGCGCATTGCTTCAATCGTCAACGTGCGTACGTCGACGATCGCGCGGGAGTCGGATGTCGTGTTGCCGACGCTGGCCGGGCCGGAAATCGGCGTTGCATCGACGAAAGCATTCACCTGCCAATTGGCGGCTCTGGCAGGACTGACGCTGCTGCTGGGCCGTGCGCGGGGGACGATATCACCGGAGCTGGAACAGGAACTGGTTCAAGGGCTTTTGGAAGTTCCGCGGCACATGACGGAAATCATGGCGGATGAAGCGCAATACGAGCGTTTGGCGCACGATTTATCGAAGGCGCGCGATGTTTTGTATTTGGGTCGCGGTATCAACTATCCGCTGGCGCTTGAAGGTGCGCTGAAGCTGAAGGAGATTTCCTACATACATGCGGAAGGTTATGCGGCCGGTGAATTGAAACACGGGCCGATTGCGCTGATCGATGAAAACGTGCCGGTGATTGTGGTGGCGCCCGAAGATGAGTTGCACGACAAGACGGTCTCCAACGTACAGGAGGTCGCAGCCCGGGGTGGGCAGATCATTCTGGTCTCGAATGGGGAGGAAGACGCTGCGGGTTGCGACTTGATGGCCCACATCAAGGTGCCGGACGCCCATCCGTTTACCCACCCGCTGCTCTATGCGGTGCCAATCCAGCTAATCGCCTATCATACGGCGGTTTTCATGGGTACCGATGTCGACCAGCCGCGCAATCTGGCAAAATCGGTGACAGTCGAATAAGACTGATTTGCGCGATCGACTTCGACCGGGACGGGTTACTGCCGCATAATTTGCCGAATCTTCTTGCATTTACTACCCTTGGTGCAAAGGGCGGCTGCGGTTGCCCAATGTCTTTAGGATAATCTGGGAGTTGAACGGCGATGGCGCGCGCGCTCGGGATGCATTTCTGCTTTTCATCCGCTTTAGTATCGGCGGTGATGATTGCGGCTCTGCCGGTGGTCGCTGCTTCTCCCGCGCTGGCCCAGAAGGCTGCCAAAGGCCAACGGGTCGACGGCCGCAAGGCGGTTATTGCGGGCATCAAGGCCTATGAGGCCGGGCGCAACGACACTGCTATCTCAACCCTGACGAAGGCGATCGGGGCTGGGGGGCTATCTTCGACGGACCTGGCGAAGGCGCTCTATTATCGCGGAATGGCCAGTAGCCGTTCGGGTAAGTCCGCCCAGGCCATAGCAGATCTGACAAATGCCGTCTGGATGAAGGGGGGGCTGACGCCGGTCGAGCAGAAGAAGGCGCTTGAAACCCGGGCGAAGGCCTATGCGAAGGTGGGGATCAAGGATCCTGGGCCGCCAACAGCCAGCATCGGCAAACCGCTGCCGGCCACTTCGACGCCAAGTGTTGCCAAGGCTGCGCCCGCGAGGCCGGCTCAGAAGGTCGCAACGCTGGCTCCGGCTGCCGGGCCCAAGCCATCGGCTCCGACGCCGGGCGGCTTCCAAACGAGCGTCAATCAGGGGCCAGGCACGTCTACGCCGCCGCCTGCTACCAGTCAGAATTCGGGCGGGACGAGCAACCCGCTGTCGGGTGTCGGCAACTTCTTTTCCAACCTGTTTGGCGGTGGCGGATCGGCGCCGCAAGCCGCTTCTCCCTCGACGGCTTCGATTAACCCGGCGCCTGCGGGAAATACAACAGCGGTTTCTGCATGGTCGAGCCAGACGGCTGTGACCGGGGGCGGCAGCGTTGCGAACGTTACACCTAAGCCGGCGGCTCCAGCAAAGCGGCGTGGAACGGCGAAACCAGGCGGCCGGTACAAGCTGCAGGTGGCGGCAGTGCGCTCACGCGATGAAGCCGAGAGGCTAGCAGGCGCGTTGCGGCAGAAGCATGCGGGCCAAATCGGTTCGCGCGTGCCCGATATCAGCGAGAAAGTTTTCGGCAATATGGGGACCTTCTACCAGGTCAACGTGGGGCCATACGCCAAGACAAGCGAGACTGACAAGGTCTGCCGTGTGCTCAAGGCCGATGGGTTCGATTGTCTGGTGGTCAAGAAGTAGCTGGCGAACTGCGTTTAACCCCGTATAGCGACTTCCAACGAAAGTCGCGGGGCCTTGGGGTTATGGCGACTTGGCTGCTGTGTCACGATTGCCCGGCGTAATTCGCCAAGGTAGAGCAGGCGGCTGATGAAGAAATCAAAGGGGAAGGCCAAAAAGGCTGAAGCGTCGGCGGATAAGCATTCCGGCGAATTACCCGGGCCGTTCTCTCCGGAGCCTAAAAAGGGATTTACGTCTCATCTGGGCGCCAGGCTGCGCAACTACTTTCTGACAGGGCTGATTATCGTCGGACCGGTGACGATCACGATTTATATCGTCTGGTCGTTCATCAATTTCGTCGATGCCTACGTTAAGCCGTTCATTCCCGACGTTTATCTGCCCGAGCATTATCTGCCGTTCGCGGTGCCCGGCATCGGTTTGATGTTCGGGGTGGTTGGGTTGATGTTGATCGGCGCGCTGGCTGCCAATCTCCTCGGGCGCTCGCTGATCAGCGCTGGTGAGATGATGCTTGAAGGCATGCCGATCGTGCGCAATGTCTATCGGGCTCTGAAGCAGGTGTTTGAAGGCGTTATTTCGACTGCAGGCACCAGCCAGAGCTTTCAGAAGGTCGGACTGATCGAGTTCCCCTCGAAGGGCTTGTGGTCGATTGTATTCGTGACGAGCGAAGCGACCGGCGAAATCAACGAGAAAGCGGCCGATGGAACGCGGGATCTGGTGGGGGTATTCATGCCAACCGGCGTGGTGCCGCCGACCGGGTTCATCTGTTTTGTGCCGCGCGACGAGATCACGATATTGGACATGACGGCGGAAGATGCCGCGAAGGTGATTATCTCGGCAGGCATGGTGGTGCCGCAGGAAAAGCTGAGGGAGATGGCCGAAGCTCAGCGGAGGTGATTGAGTTATGGGGCGCCTCCGAGGCGGGAAGACCCAAGCCGGGCGGGTCTGAACCCTCAAAAATTTGCAGGCGCTGAGGTTCGCATTTTGAGCGGCGGACGATTATTCGGAGACCATGACGTCAAACACCCGTGTTGATGTTTGACCGGATGGGGTGGTTGCAGTCACAGAGAATTTGTCGTGGCCAACTTCACCGAAGCGCGCCGTGTAGTAGATGCCGGTACCTGGCATGCGCTTGCCGATGCACTTTCCTGAACTGCTCTGCTTGATCAGCGTCGATTGGTTGGGTTTGAAGCTGACTGAGCCTTTTGCCGGGGCCTCCGTCAGCACGACTTTGGCGGATGTCGGCTGACAATTCTTTTCGTCGAAGCCCGCCCAAATAAACATCCGGGCTGGCCGGCCGCCGATAACCGGCGTCGTGCGCTTGGGTGCTGTTTCCAGGGTGCCGCCGGTTGCGCCCTGGAGCGCGCTGCTGCCAATTTGGGTCGCAGGGTTGGGCGAGCATGCAGCCAGCGAAACGATGGCCCCTACCAACGCAACAGCAAGCAGTGTCCTTGGCAGCTCTGGTCGTTGATCGGTCAACTGCAATGCCTCTTGCTGCGATGAAGGTCGTTGGGATCTTATGATCGTGTTCGTATTCGGGAACGCCAAGTTAGAATCGCGGCGTGAGCCTTATGGTTATCAGATAAATCGGGGTGTTTGATAGGCAGGTTTGGGACTTTGGCGCGGTTCGTACATTTGATGGGGCGGTATTGGGTAGGGATGGGGGAAATCTGAGAGGTGCATGCGCCTGACGTTTCTGAGATAAGCCGGCCCATAAAAAAGGAGCGACCGGGTGGGTCGCTCCTTAGTTGGTCTTCAGGATCGGGGGATCCTTCCTTCAGTAGATCCTTTCAGGACCTTTAGAACTTGATCATCGCACCGAAAGTTACGATGTCGATTTCTTCCAGAGGCACACCCACACCGACGACGTTCAATTCGGAGTCGAAGTGCTTGTAGGACAGGTACAGGTTCATTGCCGCAGCATCGATGTGCTGGACGATGCCGGCACCGTAGGTGTCCAATTCGCTGCTGGTGACCTGGATGCCGCCGAAGTTTACGCCGAATGCATCGTCAGCATGCGAGTATTCACCGTAGACCGAGGTCTTACCGATCGAGAACACTTTGGCCAGGATACCGGCGCGGACGTACCAGTAGTTGAAGTCGCGCTGTGTGAATGGCGCTGTGTTCAGGTCGCCGTCGAACTCGCGATGAACGAATGCACCACCCAGGAACAAGCCGGTTGGGGAGTGAATGATGCTCGCGGAGCCTTTGACTTCCTGGAGGTCATAAGCGTTCGGGTTCGGCGAACCGAGGACCGACTGAGCAGCGACGATGTGTCCGCCGTTGCGGTCGGTGTCTTCAAGGTAGCCAACCTGTGCTTTGGCCTTGAAGTCGCCGAACTTACCTGCCCACCACAGTGCAACATCCCAGAAATCGTCTTCGCCAGCGGCGACGACCAGTTTGGCACCAGCAAATACCGGTGTGTCATAGCGAACGATGTTGGCGCGGTCGGTGTCGAGGCTGCCCTGTGTGAAGCCGAGGATGCGGACAGGAAGCGTCGCGCCCGTGCCGACGACACGTGGGTTGATGCCGCCACCGTTCAGGCCGACGTCGGAGAAGCATGCTGGATAGCAGCCACCGGTGTGAGCAAGAATGATGTCGTCGGTGGCGGGCGAACCCTGACCAACGGTGAGAGTACCGAGACGCTTGCTCTTCAAGTGCCAGTTTGCCTGACGCAGACGAACCTGGCCGCCAAGTGCGCCGTCGTCGTTGGCCTGGTTCGCGGTGATCGAATCAGCACCGAACATTTCAAGCTCGATGTAGAAGCCAGCGCTCCATTCGGCGTTGATCTTGGCGGTTCCTTTGAAGCGGAAACGCGAAGAAATCGAGCCGTTCGTGACCTGGTACAGGTTCTGCTCAAAGCCATCATCGAAGTACATGACTTCTTCGTTGATGAGGCCGGAAATTGTCAGGGAGACCTTGCGGTTACCCTTGCGTGCGGTCGTTGCTTCGAGTTCAGCGACGCGCTCTTCGAGATCAGCACAGCAATCGCCACCGAAGTCAGCAGCCTGAGCCGACATTGAGCCAGCAGCCAACAGCAGCGAACCGCCGATGCCGACTGCGGATTTACCTAATAGTGTCTTCAAGTAGTCCATCCCCAAGAAACCCCCTTCATAATCAAGTGGTGGGTAGTGAAATATCCGCAACAGCCGCACGTTGCGGATATGCAGTATGGTTCAGTCAAAGTTCAGGATTGATATTCCGGTTTGGGTCAGGGAATGCGAGTGAAAAATTGGGATGTGTGACTGTATGCTGTGCAATCGCGACGTTTATGCAACATAATTGTGAATTGTATACTTTTTGGGTGTCTAAGCGCGGTGATTTTTGGCAAGCGCACGCGACTTTTGTTTATGCGGCACGGAACAAGCGAGCCGCCTCGTCGCACTCGAAAAGATAGAGCAACGTGCGAATCGATTCTCCGCGTGGTGACTGCAAGTCTGGATCCTCGTTCAGTAGCATCCGGGCATCATCATGGGCGGCTGCGAGCAATTCCTCGAAATTGGGCACATTTGCCACTCTATAGCCGGGCGCACCGCTCTGACGGGCTCCCAGGACCTCGCCGCCGCCGCGCAGCTCGAGGTCTTTTTCGGCGATCTCGAAGCCATCTTCGGTGCGTTCCATCATTTGGAGGCGTTCGGAAGCGATATTGCCCAGCGGGGCCTTGTAAAGCAGCATGCAATAAGACTGGCGGTCACCGCGACCGACGCGACCGCGAAGCTGGTGAAGCTGGGCTAGTCCGAAGCGTTCGGCGTGTTCAATGACCATGATGTTGGCGTTTGGGACGTTGACGCCGACTTCGATGACCGTGGTCGAGACGAGAATCTGGAAGTTGTTGCCGGCAAAGGCGTTCATGGTCTTGTCCTTTGCCGGGCCGGTCATAGCGCCGTGCAGGAGTCCGACGTTTTCTGCGCCAAAGATCTGCGCCAGATGGGCGGCGCGCTCTTCTGCTGCGGCGAGTTCGCTTTTCTCGGAGCTTTCAATGAGCGGGCAGACCCAGTAAACCTGGGCGCCCTCAGCTAATTGCGTGCGCAGGCGGGCGACCAACCGCTCAATTCCCTCAATGGGCAGCATTTTGGTGACGATGGGTTTGCGGCCGGGCGGTTTTTCCGTCAGGCGGGACACATCCAGATCGCCGAAGTTGGTCATCAGGAGCGTGCGGGGAATGGGCGTTGCGGTCATGACCAGGACGTTGGCGCCGCCGCCCTTGCCCTTGGCTTGAAGAGCGAGGCGCTGATGCACGCCAAAGCGGTGCTGCTCGTCGATCACGGCAAGCGCGAGGTCGTCGAATATGACGTCGGGCTGGAACAGGGCGTGGGTGCCGACGAGTATGTCGAGGTCGCCGGCGGCCAGTTTGTCGAGGACGGCCTGGCGGGCCTTGCCTTTTTCGCGGCCCGTCAGGAGACCGACGCGAAGGCCGACGGATGTGGCGAGCGGCTCGATGGTTTCCATGTGTTGGCGGGCAAGCACTTCGGTGGGGGCCATGATCGCGGCCTGAGCGCCGATCTCGATGGCGTCGGCCATGGCCATTAGAGCGACGACGGTTTTGCCGGAGCCAACATCGCCCTGGAGCAGGCGCAACATTCGATTTGGTCCGGCCATATCGGCATAGACCTCTTCCAGGGCTTGAGTTTGCGAATTCGTCAGGGCGAAGGGGAGGGCCTGGCGGATCTTCTCGCGGATACTCCCATCACCGGCGATTTGCCGGCCTGCCTGGGATTTCAGCTTCAGGCGGACGATGGCAAGGGCGATCTGGCTGGCCAACAGTTCGTCGTAGGAGATGCGCTGCCAGGGGTCGCTGCCGGTTGAGACGTCGGAGGTTTCACGCGGCCTGTGCAGGCGCTCGATGCTTTCGGCGAATGACGGCCAACCGCGCGTCGACAGCCAGTTGGGTTCCTGCCATTCGGGCAATGTGGGGATGCGTTCCAGCGCCTGGCGCACCGCCTTGTAGAGGACTTTGCCGGAAAGTCCGGCGGTGAGGCCATAGACGGGTTCCAACAGCGGCAGTTCATGGCGTGCGTCGGGTGACACAATGTAGTCGGGGTGTGTCATTTGCAGGTTTTCGCCGAATAGTTCGACGCGGCCTGAGATATAGCGCTGTTCGCCGACTGGCAACTGGCGCTCGATAAAGCGGCGGTCGGCGTGGAAGAAAACCAGGTCGAGGCGTCCGGTGTCGTCTTCGCAGGCAACCTTGTAGGGGGCCTTCTTGTTGCCCCTGGGCGCGGGGCGATGCTTCAGCACGCGGACCTTCAATGTGGAGATACTGCCGGGCGCGGCGTGGGCAACCGTTGGTTCGGCGCGGCGATCGACGACTCCGGTGGGCAGGTGCCAGATCAGATCGATGATGCGCGGTTCGGTGACGTTGGGGGGAAGGTCTAAGGCTTTCGATAACAAGACTGCCATGCGCGGGCCGATGCCATTCAGCGATTGGGCGGGTGCAAACAGGGGGCTGAGTTCGACAGGACGCATGATGTTGTGGCTTCCACAGGGGCGATGGGGGCGTTATACCAACCAGACGGGCTTGCTGCCATGGGCGGCAGCAAAGCGGTGCAGGTCTCCGGGGTCAATCTTGCTGTGGCTCGGAGCTGCACGTTTTCCTTGTGAAAACTTGGTTTTTTACGTTTGGACCGTGCTTGGTGCGCGGTGGTTCAACAGCCTGTTGAGGTTACTGCTTCATGGACGAATTGGAGATGCGCCGCCGGCGGGCGATATACCGGGCGCAGCATCGCGGCACCAAGGAACTCGATATCCTTATGACGCGCTATGCCGATGCAAAGGTTTCGGCAATGGGTGATGATGAACTGGCACTGTTCGAGCGCTTCTTGTTGGTGCCCGAGCCGCAACTATTTGATTGGTTGATGAAGGGGACGAGCGTCGATGAACCTGAGTTTCAATCGCTGGTTGGCGATGTGCGGCGTTTGAACGGTTTTTGAGAACCGATCTGCGGGCGTTCTCTTGGGTAAACTGACTTGGCGGCGAGGGGTGTGGCGAGGTCAAATGCTGATCCAGACGCCGATGAGAAGTGGCCGGAGCCGATACGGCCTGTAAATTTCAGGGGACCATGAACGACAAGACGAAGACGACAGCGGCCGGGCCGGTGCGCGATTTCCAACTCGCCGGAGTGCCTGAGGGTATGGACCCGTGGGTGCTGGGACAGGTGGTGCGTGAAATTGAACCCGATGCGGAAAAGCAGCCGGGTTTGCTGTTGCATGTTGCGCGCGACGACCGGCGGTTGGCGGACCTGGAGGCGGCGCTGGCGTTCTTCGCGCCTGACGTGCGGGTGTTGTCGTTTCCCGCCTGGGATACTGTTCCCTACGACCGGATCGGGCCTAATCCGGAGATTGTCGCCAAGCGGGTGTCGACGCTTGCCAAGTTGAGTGTCGGCCGGCGCAAAGTGCCAACGATCGTGCTGACGACGGTCAACGCGATGTTGCAGCGCCTGGCGCCCAGAGATTTCCTGCGGGCCAGTTTGAAGCAGATGGCTCCCGGCCAGCGGATAGACATGAACCGGCTGTTGTCGCGATTGCAGCTTGCCGGTTTTACGCGGACCGGTACGGTTATGGAGCCGGGTGAATATGCGGTTCGCGGCGGCATTCTCGACCTGTTCCCGCCGGGGAGATCGATGCCGGTGCGGCTTGATTTCTTCGGTGACACGCTGGAGAGCATCAAGTCGTTCGATCCAGAAACGCAGCGCACGATCAGGACGGTGCCGAAAGTCGTTTTGATGCCGATTGCCGAAGTGGCGCTGGGCGAGGACGCGACCAGCCGGTTTCGCCAGAAGTACGTTGAGTTGTTTGGCGGCGGCCATGTCGATGATCCGCTTTATGAAGCGGTCAGCGCGGGCAGCCGATATCCGGGCCAGGAACACTGGTTGCCGTTCTTTCACGAGCGGCTGGAAACCCTGGCGGATTATGTGCCAGGTGCTGCGATCTCGTTCGATCATAACGCCGACGAAGCCGTCAAGCAGCGTTTCGGGCAGATTACCGAACACTACGAAGCGCGCCTTGAATCGCTTGAAGCCGATACCTTCGGCGCGCCTCCATATCGCCCCGTGCCGCCGGGGCAAATGTTTCTCGACGGGGCATCCTGGGCGGAAGTTTTGCGCTCGCGCCAGGTGTTCCGGCTCAATCCGTTCGATGTCGAGGAGAGCGATAACGTTCGTTCATGGCAAGGCAGGTTGGGGCGGACGTTCGCCCCTGAACGCCAAAGCGGGGACGTCAATGTTTTCGATGCCGTCGTTGGGCATGTGCGCGCCAAGATTGCCGAAAACCGCAGGGTGATGATTGCGGCGTGGACGCCGGGTTCACGCGAACGCCTCATCGGATTGCTGGGCGACCACGGGCTGAAGGACACGCGTCACGTTGCAAATCTGGATGAAGCGCGCGCGTTGCCGGGCAAGGCGATCGGCATGGCGGTCGTCGGGCTGGAGCAAGGGTTCGAAACTCCCGACCTTGTCATCATCGGTGAACAGGACATTCTGGGTGAGCGGCTGATCCGCAAAAAGCGCAAGAAGAAGCGTGCTGCCGATGTCCTGAGTGAAGCCACCAGCCTGTCGGTTGGCGATCTTGTGGTGCACGCCGATCACGGGATCGGGCGGTTTGCCGGACTGAAGACAATCGAGGCCGTCGGGTCCAAGCACGATTGCCTTGAACTGCAATATGCCGGCGGCGACAAGCTATTCCTGCCGGTGGAAAACATCGAACTCCTTTCACGCTACGGGGGGGATGAAGATTCCTCGCAAATCGACCGGTTGGGCGGGGCAAGCTGGCAGACTCGAAAGTCGAAGCTGAAGCAGCGCTTGCTGGAGATGGCCGGTGAGTTGATCAAGCTGGCGGCGCTGAGGGAGTTGCGCGAAGCACCGAAGCTGAATGTGCCGCCGGGCGAATATGAGGAGTTTGCCGCGCGGTTCCCCTATGAGCCGACCGAGGATCAGGAAAGCAGCATCGAAGCCGTGCTCGAAGATCTCGATGCCGGGCGGCCGATGGACCGCCTGGTGTGCGGTGACGTTGGGTTTGGCAAGACGGAAGTGGCGCTTCGGGCGGCCTTCGTTGCGGCGATGAACGGGTTGCAGGTTGCCGTCGTCGTGCCAACGACTTTGTTGGCGCGCCAGCACTACAAGACGTTTTCCGAACGTTTCCAGGGACTGCCGGTGAAGGTGGCGCAGGCTTCGCGATTGGTCGGCCCCAAGGGGCTGGCTGAGGTCAAGGCAGGGCTAAAAGACGGCTCGGTCGATATCGTGATCGGTACGCACGCGTTGTTGGGCAAGCAGATCGAGTTTCAAAGCCTCGGGTTGTTGATTATCGACGAAGAGCAACATTTCGGCGTCGTGCACAAAGAGCGCCTGAAGCAGATGCGAGATGATGTGCATGTTGTGACGTTGTCGGCGACGCCAATTCCAAGGACGCTGCAATTGGCGCTGACCGGGGTTCGCGAGTTGTCGCTGATAACGACGCCGCCGGTTGACCGGCTGGCGGTTCGCACCTACATCTCGCCATTCGATCCGGTTGTGATACGCGACGCGCTGCGCCGTGAGCGCTATCGTGGCGGGCAATCGTTTTATGTCGTGCCGCGCATTTCCGATCTGGCCGACGTGTCTGAATTTCTCGACGAAATGGTTCCCGAATTAAGGGTGGCGAGGGCCACAGGGCAGATGACGCCGACCGAGCTGGAAGACGTCATGACTGCGTTCTACGAGGGCGAGTACGACATCTTGTTGTCGACGCCGATTGTGGAATCCGGGCTCGATGTTCCAAACGCAAATACGCTGATCGTGCATCGCTCAGACATCTTCGGGCTGGCGCAACTGTATCAGATCCGCGGGCGGGTCGGGCGCTCGAAGACGCGGGCTTATGCCTACATCACCACCGAACCGGGCAAGGTCCTGACGCCGGGGGCGGAAAAGCGCTTGAAGGTTCTGCACTCGCTGGATTCATTGGGGGCTGGTTTTTCGCTTGCCTCGCATGATCTGGATCTCAGGGGGGCTGGCAATATGCTGGGCGAAGAGCAGTCCGGGCACATCCGCGAGGTTGGCTTTGAGCTTTATCAGCAGATGCTGGAAGAAGCGGTGGCGACGATGAAGGGCGGCGAAGGTGCCGAAACGCTGGAGCGTTGGAGCCCGGAGATTTCGCTTGGGACGTCGGTGCTGATTCCAGAAGAGTACGTTTCCGACCTGCAAACGCGACTTGGCCTTTACAGGCGGCTGTCTGGGTTGGAAGGGCGAGAGGAAATTGACAACTTCGCAGCCGAATTGGCCGATCGCTTCGGGCCACCGCCTGAAGAAGTGCGCCACCTGCTCGATGTGATGGAGATCAAGGGGTTCTGCCGGAAAGCGGGGGTTGCGCGGGTGGATGCGGGACCGAAGGGGGCGGTTGCCCAATTCCATAACGATACGTTTGCCAATCCCGAAGGGCTTGTGCAGCTCATGCAGGGTTCGCGCGGTTTGGTTAAGATCCAGTCGGATCACAAGGTGGTCTTTCGCGGCGACTGGGACCTTCCTGAAAAGCGGCTCAAAGGCGTGCGCGGCTTTATGGCCGAACTGGCAAAGATTGCAGCGGCGGGCAAGAAGGCGGCTTGATGGCGCCTATGGTGGGGGCATTGATTGCATGCAATGGCGGTAAACACTGTTGCCGGGCGCGTGGGGTGAAAATTATTCATGAGCCGTTAAGCCGGCGCTTTTTAAGCCTATGATTGAAGTGAGAAATTTGAACTCGATCAGTCGTGTGCGAGGTTATTGTGATGAAACGTTTCGGTTGGGCTGCGGTGTTGCTGGTTGGTTATGCGCCCGGCGCTTATGCGCAAAGTTTCGATTGTGAGGCTGCGGTTCGCGCCGATGAGCGGGCGGTATGCGATAGCCGCGAACTGGCCCGGCTGGATGATAAACTGAGCGACGCCTATGAGGAAGTTCTTGCTGATGTGGAGGGCGGGCAAAAGCGCCAACTGCGTGCCGATCAACGCGACTGGCTTGCCATGCGCCGGGCGTGCGGTGCGCGAAAGGTTTGCATCCGGGGGGTGTACCGCGAACGCATCGCCGAACTGAAGGCCTTGGAACGCCGGTTGGATGATGACGATGATGATGACGTCATCGTGGATGACGATCGTTATCGGGATCGTGACCGGGATAGGGATAGGGATCGTGGCCGGGGGCGTGATCGCGATAGCGTCGATGTGCCCGGGCGTGGCCGCTGGACGGCGCTAGGTTCCGTCGAGGTGGAACGGTTTTACGAGCGCCGGGTGATACGTGTCGGGTTTGAAAAAGGGCGCTTCCGAGCGCTTCGGTTGAGGGCCCGTGATGGCGGCGTAAAGATTCGCCGGCTCACTATCGTTTACGGTAACGGCGAGCGGGAGAGATTGCGTTTGCGCCGTCGGTTCCGGGCTGGTGAGGAAACGCGGGATCTGGAATTGGTTGGCCGCGCGGGTGGGCGGTTCATCAGGCGGATCGTGATCCGTGCGCGGCGTGTTGGATTGCGGAATAGCACTGCGCGGATCGACGTGATCGGGAAGCGTGCTGGTCGCGGTGGGTTCGGGCGAGGTCGGTATGCGGACCGGGATCGGGATGAAGGCTACGAAGAACGCCGCCCAGATCGTGACGGTTATCGCTCACGCTCTCGCCGCTTCGAAGACGATGATCGGGAAGGTCGCCTTGAGCGCGATGAGCGCGGCACCCGGGGCTCAGAGCGGACCGAGCGAGACTTCGATGAAGGCGATGAAGACCGGGATATCGAGCGGCGCAGCGACAGATTTGGCTCGCTTGACGATCGCGATGATGGGCCGGTTGGGCGTAGTCGTAATAGCGATCGACGCCGGGCCCTGGATGAGGCGTTGCGGGTGCCTGATGAGCGTGACCTTGCCTTGCGGCGCGATGATGATGATGCAGACGACGTCGTTCGTGATGGGGACCGCCGCCCCGTCTTATCGTTGAAGACGCGGCTTCGGGAGTTCATCGTCAACGATTTCCATCGTACCGCAGAAATGAGCATGGCGGAATTGCGCCGGACCTACGCGAAGCGTGTTGACTACTACGGGGTCAAGCGCAAGCCGGTGGAAGAAGTGATCGCCGACAAGAAGAATTATGGTGCGCGCTGGGCGGACCGGGCGTTCAGGATCAAGCCGGGCACCTTGCGTATTGAAGAGACGAATAAAGACGATGTTTATGACGTCACCTATCGCTACGACTTTCACGTCAAGAACGATACGCGGGAGAGCAAAGGCGAAGGCGAGACGAAGTTGCGCGTCGACACTTCGGCTGAGCGCGTCGTCATCCTGCGGGAGAACGGCAAGGTGTTGAAGCGCTACTGATCGTCGGTCAGGTAGAAGACCGGGGCGCACGTAGTGCTCCGGCTTATAGCGCTGCCAGTTGCGAGCGGATGATTTTACCGTTCGGGGTTTTGGGCAGAGCGTCGACAAATCGGATTTCGCGTGGCTGTTTGTAACCGGCGAGCCGCTTGGCTGCGAATTCCAATATCGTTTGCTGGCTGGGTGGAGCTTGCGGGTTCACTGGAACGATGAAAGCGCCGATGACGGTGAGGTCGTCGCGCACCCTGACTTCGGCGCAGGCGACTTCGGCGACGGCGGGATGGGGTGTTAATGCGGCTTCGACCTCCTGGGGGGCGACGCGATAGCCGAGCGCTTTCATGATGTCGTTGGCGCGGCCCAGATGGGTGATGTAGCCATCTTCGTCGATGCGGCCGATGTCGCCGCCGATGAACCAATCTCCCCGCATGACGGCTGCTTCTTCTTCCGGCCGGTTTAAATATCCCAGCATCAGCCCTGGGTCTGAGCGATGGACGGCGATGAGGCCGTCTTCGCCAGGGTGAAGCGGGGTTTCGCCGTCTTCCAAGGGGAGGATCGCGATACGGCGGCCCGATTGGGCCTTGCCGACGGTGCCGGGTTTGCGCGGCACGCTTGGCGAAGATGAGATGTAGGTTGAGATTTCGCTCATGCCCAAGGCTTCATAGAGTTGCGTTCCTGTGGCTGCCTGCCAGTCTTCAAACAGGTTTGCGGGCGGTGTTTCGCCGGCGATCAGTGCGTGACGAAGCGAGCCTAGTTGTTGGTGCCGGGCTGGCGCGTATTTGAGGATTTGGCGGATCAATCCGGGGACGGCTGCAAACAAAGTAGCCTGGGTTTTCTCGATCAGCCGGGGCCAGATTTCAGGTGACTTTTCGCCGGTATAGATGATGGCGGTGGCGCCATTGGCCCATGGGTCAGTTAGACCGGTTCCCAATGTGTAGGTCCAGTTGAAGGCGCCGGCATGAAGCATGCGGTCGCTGGCGGAGATGCCATACCAGTCCTTGTACATTGGCCGACGGCCCCATGCGGCGCGGTGAGCGTGACGGACGCCCTTGGGGTTGGCGGTGGTTCCTGATGTGTAGATGAGGTAGGCGGGCTCGTCCGCGCGGGTCTGTGTCCAATCGGCCCTGGGGGCGGTTCTTGCAAGATTGGAAATGGTTTCGGGGTCAATGATTTTGACGCGCGCAGGCAGGTCGCTTGCGGCTTCGTGGTTTGCGTCGATTGCGACCGCGCGGGCATCGCTGTCGTGAAGCATGAAGCCTGCTTCCTTGGCGGTGAGTTGGGTGGAGGTGGGCAGTGCGACTATGCCGGCGGCCAGGCAGGCGAAGAATGTGATGGGGTAGAGACTGGTGTTGTCGAGGCGGATCATCAAGCGGTCGCCGCGCTTCAACCCGGATGCCCTGAGGCCGCCTGCCAAGCGTAATACGGCGTCTTCGAGTTGGGCGAAGGTCCAGAGTTCTGCCGGCTCGGTTTGTGTGGGGTCGGCGATGACGATGAGTGCTGGTTTGTGGGGTGTCGTTGTGGCGCCGCCGGCAAGGCAATAGCGCGCCATGTTGAAGCGTGTGGGGGGAAGGGCTGCCAGATTGGTCGAGTGGAGGGGATGACAACGGGCCGGTTCGATCACTTGGTGGAACCCTCGGCGTCTTGGGTCCACCAGGTATCCAGTTGGTAGCCGAACAAGGATGTCGTCTCGGGATACCTGATGCGGGTCCACAGGCCGACCCACTGCCTGGGGAGGTGGAACAGCGGCAGGACGTAGTGGCCCGACAGCAGCACGCGGTCTAAGGCGCGCACGGCGGCCTTGAAGTCGTCGGCGCCGTTGGCTGACAGCATCTGTTGGATCATGGCGTCGGCTGCCGGGTTCTTGACGCCGGCGAAATTGAACGTTCCCTCGCGGTCGGCCATTTTCGAGGACCACCGGAAAATTTGTTCGTTACCAGGCGACAGGGATGAAGGCCATCGGGTTTGGATCATGTCGTAGTCGTAGGTTTTGATGCGCGATTGGTATTGCGCGCTATCGACGATGCGGACTTTGGCTGAGATGCCGAGTTTTTTTAGTTCGCGGGCATAGGTCAGAAACAGGCGCTCGTTGATCGTCGTGCCGGCCAGAAGTTCAAACTCCAATTGCCGGCCTGTGTTGGCGTCGATGAGTTTCCCGTCCTTCAGTTCGTAGCCTGCCTGCTTCAAAAGCGACAGGGCTTGGCGCCAGATCTTGCGGTTGCGGCCTGTCCCATCGGTCTTGGGGAGTGTGGCTTTGCCCTCCATTACAGCGGGGGCGACTGCGTCGGCATAGGGTTTCAGCAGGTCGCGCTCGCGTTCAGATGCGGGCCTGCCAACCGAGGAGAGTTCGGAGCGATCGAAGTAACTTTGGGTTCGTTCATAAAGGCCGTGGTAGAGGTTCTTGTTGATCCAGGTGAAATCGAACAACTGGATGAGGGCCCGGCGGACCCTGGGATCCTGGAAGATTGGCCGCCTGGTATTGAAGGCCAGCGCGTTCATTCCCGATGGCAGGCCAATGTCGAATTCCCTCTTGTTTAGCGTGTGGCCGTCTTTCTTCAGGCTGCCGTAGCCCTCGGCCCATCGCGATGGGTCTTTTTCAATGCGCACATCGATCTTGCCGGATTTGAAGGCTTCGAGCATGGCGGCGTCGTCGCGGAAATAGTCGTAGCGGATTTGAGCGAAGTTGAAGCGGCCCTTGTTGATCGGCAGGTCCCGGCCCCACCAATCGGCATCGCGGGCGTAGATCAGGCTGCGGCCGGGATCGACCCGGTCGATCTGATATGGGCCGCTACCGACCGGGGGTGTCAGGGTGGTTTGCTGGAAGCTTTGTTCGGTCAGGGCGTGTGCGGGCAGGACCGGCATCAGGCCGAGGATCAATGGTAATTCGCGGTCGCCTGGTTCCAGTTCGAACCGCACAGCTGAATCGGACAGGCGTACTGCCTTGGTGACCTTCTTGTAGTAGGCGCGATGGTTTGGGCGGCCGTGATCGCGCAGGGTTTTCCATGAGAACAGGATGTCGTCGGCATCGACGGGGTGGCCATCGGAAAAGCGTGCAGAGGCGTTCAGGTGGAAGGTGATGGCGCTACGGTCGTCTGGCACTTCTATGCGTTCAGCGAGCAGGCCATAGAGCGTGAAGGGTTCATCGAGGCCGCGGGCCAGCAGGCTTTCGTAGACGAAGTCGCGCAGTCCGGCGGCAGGGACGCCCTTGATGATCATCGGGTTGAAACTGTCGTAGGAACCTAGGATGCCCAGCCGAATGACGCCGCCTTTGGGGGCGTTCGGGTTCACGTGAGGCGGGTGCTTAAAGCCTTCTGGCAGTAACGGCTTGCCGTGCATGGCGATGGCATGGACGGTGTTTGAGAGATCGGTTCGTTGGGCTGTTGATTGCGGAGACGGCGAGGCGGCGGCGGTGGCCGTTGCGTCGGGCGAGGGTTGTTGTTGGGCGATCGCAGCAGGCGCGGCTGTGAGGATGAGCAATGCGGTGGGAATGATGGCCCAATTGCACAACGAATTCAGGCGGGTCATGGAGGAATATGGTCCTTGGTTTTGGGGCTCATCGGAGTATAGCGTGGCCTGCACAGCTCACTGGAATGCTGCGAGGCGGCATAAGTGTGACAATTGGAACGATTTCTGGCTGATCGGGATGCGCCCCATGTCGAATTTCCTTGGGTCGTCCGATGGAGGTATGGACATGCTCGAGGGTTCGCAGTGGCGTTGCGCGATTGTCACGCGCGACAAAACGGCAGTGCAATTGGCTTTGGTTGGCGCTATTTCCGTCACGGAGTTGCCTCATTCGGGGCATTTACACCGTCGCAGGGACGCAAGGATGCGTCCGGACCTGCGCGCCTCAGGGTGCTGTAAGTGGGGCTGAGCTGGCGGGGCCAGCTTTCAAACAAAAGGTCGATAGCTCTTATGATGCAACGTATTTTCAATTTACGCTCGAATGCTCTTGGTGCGGCGCTGATCCTGGCTATTGCGGGGACTGTGGCTCCTGCTGTTGCCCAGGACAAGAAGCCTGCGGCCGGCGCCAAGAAACAGAGCGCCTGGGTGAAGCTTTGCGAAAAGGCCCCGATGGTCAAGCCGGGCAAGGATGGCAAGCAAGAGAAGACGGAGCGCGAAATTTGTCTGACGCACCATGAGCGTCTGGATGGCAACACCGGCATGGTGTTGGTTTCGGCTGCGCTGCGTAAGGTTGAGGGTTCAGATAGCCAGAGCCTGATGGTGATGGTGCCGTTGGGCATGGCGATTCCAGCCGGCGTTCGAGCTGCTGTCTACACACCGGAACAGTGGGCCAGGGCTGCCAAGAACGAAAAAGTCGACGATAAGGAATTGAAGCCGTTTTCGCTGAAGTATTCGCTGTGTCACCCCGCCGGCTGCACGGCTGAGGTGAAGGCAACGCCTGAGATGATCGACAGCATGAAAAAGGGTGGCGGAATCATGGTTCTGGCCATGAATGCTGCAACTCAGCCGATCGGCTTCCCGGTCCCCCTCGACGGCTTTACGGCTGCTTATGACGGTAAGCCTGTCGACAACAAGGCCTACGCCCAGGCGCGCGGTCAGTTGATGGCGCAGATCCGGGAGCGCCAGAAAAAGGCTTATGAGGCTGCTAAAGCCGAGCAGGCCAAGAAACAGGCCGAGAAGAAAAAGTAAGTCTGTCGGCATTTATGCCGTTGGCCGGGTTCGCGGCTGATATACAGATGAAGGCCCCGCATGGGATTGGCTGTGCGGGGCTTTTTTGCGCCTTGATGTCATGGAACGGCTGGGTTTCGGGTCGGCGCGTGATCCGGTCCCGGCGGGGCCTGCCGTGGCGTTGTGGTGGGCGGCGAACTGCTTATTGGGGGCGTATTTCGTCACCTGTAGCGTCTGCCGCTCCTGGAAGGCCGGGGCGAAGTCCGGTCACTGCGCAAGGGGAGTATTCTGCCTTCCTGAACGAGTGGGATAGGCATGACCGCAGCCCGTGAAGGCGGTCGTGCGTTAACCCAAGGTCAAGGCTCTTGCGCGTTTCAGCCGTAAAACCGCCTCGCCGGCTATTTACATTTCCGACTATGTGGTGAACAATGCTCACGTGAACTAGGTTCATGTGATGTTGGGGTGGAGGATGTTTGGGTAGTGGGTAGTGGGTAGTGGGCTAGTGAGTAGTGAGTAGTGAGTAGTGAGTAGGGATGTGGGTGTGGTGATGAGCCGGCTGAGGGTAGGAAGTGGTGGGCTGTGGGGCCGTGTTGCGCGGGGACTGATGAGTGTGAGTGGCTAGTGGTCGGTGTGAGGCGGGCAGTCGATCATGGATTATGAATTATGAGACAGAGGAACGAGAGGCGTGCCGAGGGCTGGTTAGTGGAATTTTGTGAGAGATAGGATCAGGAAATGAGTGCCAGTTACCGAAGAAGGCTGGAGCGGGATCTGCCCGGCTGGGTTAAAGCGGGTTGGGTAAAGCCCGAAGGCGCGGAAGCCATTCTAGCCAATGTCAGATCGTCGGAGCCGGCGCAATCGAACCGGCTGATTGAGATCTTGAGTGTCCTTGGCGCCGTGCTGATTGGCGCGGGCGTGATCAGCTTTGTTGCCGCCAACTGGCAGGAAATGCCGAGATTGGTTCGGCTGGGACTGTTGGCGGGTGTCTTATGGGCCTCGTACGGGGCGGGAGCGGCGCTGTTTCAACGTGGCCTCGATATGTTCGCGCATGGCGCGGTGCTGGTCGGGTCCATCGTGTTTGGGGCAAGCGTCATGCTGGTGGCGCAGATGTATCATCTGCATGGCAACCCGCCCGATGCGGTATTCGTCTGGGCGGGGGGAGCTCTGCTTGCCGGCGTCTTGATGCGCTCAAGCCCATCGGTTGTGTTGAGTTTATTGCTGGTCTGCCTTTGGGGTGGTTGGGAAACGCAGATCGGCCGCGGAGTCTTCTGGCCGTTTCTGCCGGCTTGGATTGCGGTCACGGCGGCGCTTTTCTGGTTGGGAGCCGGCTACGGTTTGAAGCTTGCCGCGGTGGCGATCAGCGTCTGGATTGTGTCGCTGGGTTACCTGATGGACCGTGGGCATGCACACGACTTCGTCGCCGTCATGGGGATTGCGATTGCCGGTGGCGGAGTGGCGCTGCAAGGCGCTGTGGGCAAGCAGTTCGCCGAATTGGGCCGCATGTTATTGGCGGTCGGGTTCGCTGTGGTCGCCGCGGCCTTGTTTGCCCTGCAATTCGTCGAGCGTCCTCCCATGGTGGTGCTGATCGTTCTGGCGGTCGTCATGCTGGCGGTTTGTCTGGCTGCCATCGGCTGGGGCATTCGTTCCGCCGACAGGGACCTGGTGCGGATCGGCTATGTGGCGTTCGCAGCCGAGATCTGCGGCTTATACGCCAAAACGATCGGAACGCTGATGAATACGTCGCTGTTTTTCCTCAGCGCCGGCGTTGGAGTCGTTGCCTTGGCTGTCGGGGCATATTGGCTCAACAAGGCGATGAATGAGCGGATTGGAGCGGGCCAATGAAGATTAAGCGGATAAGTATCTGGTTGGCGATGGTGGCGGTTGCCGGACTACAAACCGCAGCACTTGCCTACATGGTTTTCGACCGGGCAAGCCTTCTCGAAAACGGCCGCGAGGTGGTGCTCGACGTCAAGCCGGTCGACCCGCGCAGCCTGTTTCGCGGCGACTATGTGATCTTGAACTACGGCGACATAGCGCGCGTGAAGACCGGTGGCGGCCGGCGCAAGCCAGAGGGGCAGAGAACCGTCTATGTGCGGCTGGCGAAAATCGGGGAAGGTTGGGTGCAAACCGCGGTTGAGGAGTCCCTTCCCGACGACTTGAAGCCGAACGAAGTCGCTTTGCGCGGCACCCTGCCAAGGCGCTATTCGCGGCAGGTGAAGTTCGGCATCGAATCCTACTTCGTGCCCGAAGGCAAAGGAAAGCGGCTGGAAAAGCTGATCGGCAAGGGGCAGCTCAAGGTGATCGCTGCGGTTGCCAAGGATGGCCGGGTCGCGATCAAGGGATTGGAGGTCGAGGGCCGGCGGGTTTATGAGGAGAGGCTATATTAGAGCACTTTCCGACCAAATCGAACCATTCTGCCGAGGCGGATTAGTGACAAGATCAAGTGGACCGGCACAGTGCGTAGCGGGGCTACGGACAAGACGGGCTGCGCAGAGATTGGCGCAAATCCGCCCGGCCCTTCGGGTTTCCAAGCGGCGGCCGCATCATGCCGCAGGCGTGTCTCACTACTGTCCGGTTCGATTATTATGGACAAAGGGCATGGCATTGATTCTTCTATGACTCGAGGGCTTGGCGGCAACTCGGGACACGAAAGGGGATCAACACCATGCGGCACGAAAATAGCCTGATGCACGA
>JAHZKP010000064.1 GCA_022600345.1 Alphaproteobacteria bacterium
ACCGCAAGCCAAGCAACGGACACCCCCACCTGGGAATGTCACGATCACTTGGTCCCTGGCGTAGCGGGTGCGGTACTGTTGTCGATTGCAAACCGGGCCCAAGAGATGACATTCCGTCCTCCCCCGTCCAAGGGGGCGGAGCCGCTGGGCGCATCCTTCGTTCAAAGAGCGGATCTTTCCACTAGCCCAATTCCCGATCAATCGCTCCAACCACGAACTCCAAGCCATCGTAGATATCGTATATCGAGAATCTCACGACACGGTATCCTTGTGCCGTGATCCATGCGTCGCGACGCTCATCGTGTGCCTTCTGTTGGTCCTCGCCGTGATGATCTCCATCCACCTCGACAACGACCTTTTGTTCCAGACAAACAAAGTCCACGATATAGCTTCCAAGCGGATGCTGACGTCGAAACCTATGACCGCCGACCTGCCGCTTGCGCAACCGGGACCACAACAAGCGTTCTGCCTTGCTTGCTTTCAAACGCAGTTCTCGCGCCCGTTGCCGGCTGGTTTCATTGGACATTCAAACTACATACCGCAAACACATGCGTGCTTCTAACGTCAACCGCAACATAGCCCCTGCCCATGTCTTCAGGGGGGGAGGACTCCGCGCTTTTCGGTTAGACCCGCCTTCACACCTCAACGCTTCGGCCTTCACAACATGAGGGGCAAAGCGATTGTGGCGCGGATAGGTGGGGGTGATGCCGGTTTGGGTGGTCGGTAAAGCAACGCTGCCCATCACCCTTAAACTCCACTCAGTTCACTCCTGCCGGCCGAAATAATGGCTGCGGATCGTCTGCCAGCGTGGAGAGCTTTTAACGTCCAGCAGCGCCTGGTTGAGAGGCTCGCGCAATTCGCTGCCGGGCGGCAGGACGATGCCATAGTCCTGCGGCTCGAACAGTTGCGACAGAATGTTGAATCTGGCTGTGTAGTCCCTCAAGACCGTGAACCTCAGAATCGGCTCATCGTGCAC
This sequence comes from Alphaproteobacteria bacterium, assembly GCA_022600345.1. Lineage (GTDB taxonomy): Bacteria > Pseudomonadota > Alphaproteobacteria > Rhizobiales > Hyphomicrobiaceae > Filomicrobium. The sequence continues at coordinate 977 of JAHZKP010000064.1, forward strand.
GAATGCGTCGATACTGTTGTTGGCCAAGGCATCCAACCCAGCCTCCAGGCTGCTGAAGCCCCGAACCCTGATAAAACGGTTCTCAAAGTAGGCGGTGGAGGCCGATCCATCGACGACTCCGACCCGTGCGCTGGCCAGATCGTCCAACCCCTTGACCGGGCCTGAGATGCTGCCAACGGTCAGCGACGTCGCAAGCTGCGCTGTAAAGACGGCCGTGAGGATAAGCGCGGCAAACATCCAAACCACGGCAATAGCCCGGCCCAGTGGCGTAACGGGTGCCTTGTCTCCATAACCCACAGTGGTCATCGTCACCGCCGACCACCAGAAGCCATCGCCGATGCCCGAAATCGGATCGTCATCGAATTGATCGCTATTCTGCCTGCGCTCGACAAACCAGATCAGCGCGCCGATTGCCAGTAGGAGAAGGCCCAGCGTGCCAACCGTCGCAAGGAATGCCGGCGATGAAAGCGCCTTGAAAATATCCAGTACGCGCACCCCCTGATTTCGAGGCACCGCGATCGTCAGCCCGGAATCGTAGTAAGAGTGCGAGAAGTCGACGAATTTTTCGCGCTCCGAGGTGATTGTCACAGCAGCCATACCAGCATCGGCTGAACCTGCTGCAACCGTGTCGATGAGATCCTTCGTGGTTTCGACACCCGTCCAGGTAACCTTGCGGTCAAGGTCCCGCGCGATCTCCTCCATCAACTCGACAGCCAGCCCCGTCCATTTGCCGTCTTTTCCCTGCATTGCAAACGGCGGCGCGTCTTTCGTTGCAACGATTAGCGGTGGCTTTTCAGTAACCGGTTGGGCGGTTGTCTGCTGAGCGGTCACGGGTGCGGCAGTGAGGAAAGCTGTGAGCGACAGCCAGACCGCTCCCCAAACGAAGACGCCAGAACTTTTTTGAAAAATCACAGCCTATCCTTGTCTTGCTTCATTTTCCGTGGACGCTATCAACTGAGCAAAGCACGGTAAAACCTTTTCTGGAGATACCATTTCTGGATTAGGCACTCTAAGTGCAGTTGTCGTGCAGGACGAACGACGGCTCAACACAAGCTTGCGCAGTGTTGACGAATGAAGGCGCAAAAAAAAGAGGAAGAACGCGAAAATGCTCGATAGATTGCTGGGTCTGCTTAACGGGCACGACAAGCCCTCAGCTACCGGGAGCATGGAGGAACAAAAGCTGGCTGTTGCCGCCTTGCTTGTCGAGGCTGCTCGCATGGACGAGGACTTCGATGAAAACGAACGCGCATCGATCGCCGGATTATTGACCGAACATTTCGACCTGGGGACGAGTGAAGCGGCTTCGCTGATCAATCAGGCCGATGTCAAGGTCCAGGAGACAGCTCAGTATCACCCTTTCACCAACGCCCTGAATCAGCAATTGCAGCCTTCCCAGAAAGTCGAAATCATCGAGATGCTTTGGCGCGTCGCGTATGCCGACGGCACGCTTGACCCTCATGAGGATCAGCTCATCCGCCAGATTGCCGGTCTCATCCATGTCACCGACCGCGAGCGCATGTTGGCCAGGAAACGTGCGCTGGGCGAGGGGAACTGACGTAACGAGACGGGCATTTTTCAACAACCTGCTCGCAGGCTGTTGAAGAACTCATGTGGATCGCGACACCTGTCACTTTTTCGCATTCGGCCAGAAGCGGCGCGCAGCGCGATATGGTTTATCGGGCCAGTGCCGCGACGCCGCCGAGGCGAAAAAGTGCGGTGTCCCACAGGGATGCGGCGAAATTGACTGCCGGACTGCGTTGCGCCGGTTTGCCGTGGGGTCCACCACACCTGCACCAAACGCGTCTTGCCGGCAGCCAATTTCGTCTCGCATAGCGACCTCACTGAGTTCTTCAACAGCCTGCTAGCCCGCCGCAGCGTCTACCCGATAGGAACGTGCATCACGCAGCTTCACATCGCCGTGATAAACCGAAACTCTAGCGAGCCTTAACCGTATCTTCACTGGTTCTGCATGGACGACACCTGCCGAACTCGTTGCAGCTCTTGCGATTGAAATCGCATGAACGAACGCAACGGACGAGTTTCATGTCGCAAAACATGGACAACAGATAACAATTCAACAGGAGACAAACGCCATGAAGTTAAATGCTAAGACGGGTGCATCGCTTGCCGCCGCCGCCGCTGCTTTGGTTGTTGCAGGTGCTGCGACTGCACCAGCAGCATTTGCTGGCGACAAAGGCCACTGCGTGGGCGCCAACGCCTGTAAGGGCCACGGTGCTTGCAAGACAGCAAACAATGCCTGTAAGGGCAAGAACGCTTGCAAGGGTACCGGGTTTACGGTCACAACCGCTGAAGAATGTGCAAAGATCGAAGGCGCCAAGTTCGAACCGGCGAAGAAGTAATCAGTTTGTCTGATTAACTTGATACGGATCGAAGGGGCCCATTTTTTTGGGCCTCTTCTTTCGGCGTTCTAAATCTAGGCAGACAAGATTGTAAGGACGAGCGCATGGAGTGGAACATGACTGCGCAGCCGAAAGTGTCCAAGGAATTAGACTTACGAGATGCCGGCGCCCGTTCGTCAACTGAGAACGGTTTTTCAAAACCTCCGTTCCTCGGCTTCGGGCTGGGGCTTCGATCCGAGCACTACTCGGAAATCCTCGACAATCGACCACCGATTGATTGGTTCGAGATTCTGTCTGAGAACTTTATGGTTCCCGGTGGCCAGCCTCTCAAGATTCTAGACCAGATACGCGCAAGCTATCCGATTGTCATGCACGGTGTTTCACTCTCTATTGCTTCCACCGGCGAGCCAAACTGGGATTATTTGCGCAGCCTTAAAGCGCTTGCTGAAAGAGTCGAGCCACGTTGGGTCTCCGATCACCTATGCTGGACTGGTGTCCACGGCGTCAATTTGCATGACCTCCTGCCTATTCCCTATACCCAAGAGGCGCTTGGCCACATCTGCTCGCGCGTTCAACTAGTGCAAGAGTATCTCGGCCGAGAACTCGTTCTTGAAAATGTTTCCACCTACGTCGACTTTGCCGAGTCTGAGATGCCCGAATGGGAATTCCTGTCCGAATTGACGCGCCGAACCGGTTGCTGGCTGCTGTTTGACGTCAACAACGTCTATGTAAGCGCACGCAACCATGGCTATGATCCGGTCCGCTTCCTCGAAGGTATTCCCGCAGATCGCGTCGTTCAGTTCCATTTGGCCGGACATAGCGACATGGGAGATTATATTATCGATACCCATGACCATCCGGTATCCGATGAAGTATTTGAACTCTACCGCAAGGCGCTCGACCGCTTCGGGCCCGTCTCGACTATGATCGAGCGTGACGACAACATTCCGCCCCTGGCAGACCTCCTTGAGGAATTGGAGCGCGCGCGCCGTATAGCTGAAAATGTACTGCCGAGCCAATCGTTGTTGCAGCTTAATGATCGCCGGAACGAGCATTTTCGGAGAGCATAATGTCACGATTGGCGGAACTGCAGAGCCTTCTCCAGAACGGTATCCTTGCTGGGGACAATGAATGCGATGGTGTGCTTGCAGTCCTGCGAACGGGCAATGGAGCACCAGTTGCCGAACGCTTCGGCATTTACACGAATGCCTACCGGGCACGCCTTGTCGAGATCGTCGGCAAAGATCACGAATTGCTCGTTGAATACATGGGCGAGGATCTCTTCAACAGGATGGCGCTCGAATATGTTGATGCCCACCCGTCGTCGACAACGAACGCCCGGTATTATTCACGAAATCTATCGCTCTTTCTTGCAGAGAACGAACCCTACAAACGTTGGCCGCAGATGGCCGAAATCGTTTCCATCCAGACCGCATTGGATGATGCTTTCGACAGTGAAGACAATCTGGCGGCGGGGCTTGAAGACCTCTCCGGCCTTGCTCCCGAGCAATGGGCTGGGCTTGTTTTCGAGCCGCATTCGTCGGTGCGAACGCTTGAGGCAACCACAAATGCATTTGAGATCTGGAGCGCATTGAAAGCAGGTCACGAAGCGCCGCCTCCTGAAATACTCGATACCAAGTTGACTTTGATCGTATGGCGTCAGGATTTGACCCCAAAGGTGCGACCCCAGGGTTATGAAGAAGCGATGCTTTGGAAAGAGGCGGGCCGTGGTGTTGCGTTTGGTGTGCTGTGTGAAATGGCGGCAACCTTTGACCAGCCGGAAACTGCCGCCGAGCGCGCTGCGAGCTATCTTGCCGGGTGGCTGAATGCCGGATTGCTTGCCTCTGCCCGCACCTGCTGAAACTCTTGCTTGCCGCAGCCCGGAACTCTACCTTTGATTTGATGGAAGCCGGGGCTCAGGTCACGCTCCAGCATCTTTTCGAAACGCTTGCCGCCCCGATGCCCGCCGCGCCTGCCGTTGCGTTTCCCCATGACGCTTCCCGTGACGTTTGCCATGGCCGTATTCGCGGCATTCATAACCGCCGCGGGCCGGACCGCGAATGACCGCACCCAATCATGCAATTTAAGAGGTGCGCAATATGCGCTTGAAGTCCAAGAATGCGCTTGTAACAGGAGCCGCGCGGGGCATTGGCGCTGCAATCGCTCAAGCGTTCGTAGAGGAAGGCGCGAAGGTCTGGCTGACAGACATTCGCGACGCGCAAGGAAAACAGCTCGCCGACAGCCTTGGCTCCAATGCGGCCTACCGCCGTCTTGATGTGCGCGAGGAGACCGGTTGGCAGAAAGTCACCGATACAATCCTCGCCGATGGGGAACTGGACGTTGTCGTCAACAACGCGGGCATCACCGGTTTCGAAAACGGCGACGAGGTCCATGACCCCGAACACGCATCACTTGAGCATTGGCGTGCCGTACACGCAACCAACCTGGATGGTGTGTTCCTGGGCTGCAAACATGCCATACGCGCCATGCGCCGCCATGGAGCAGGATCGATTATCAATATCTCGTCGCGCTCAGGTCAGGTCGGTATTCCGGCTGCTGCAGCCTATGCCTCTTCAAAGGCTGCCGTTCGCAATCACACCAAGACGGTCGCGTTGTACTGCGCTGAGCAAGGTCTGAAAATCCGCTGCAACAGCATCCACCCCGCAGCCGTGCTAACCCCGATGTGGGAGCCGATGCTTGGTGAGGGGGAAGACAGGGTTCGCAACATGGAAAGCTTCGTTGCCGATACGCCACTGCGACGCTTCGGTGACCCGGCCGAAGTCGCGGCAATCGCCGTCATGCTTGCATCCGATGAAGCACCCTACATCACGGGGAGCGAAGTCACGATCGATGGCGGACTGTTGGCCGGTACCGCAGCCGCACCAGCAAAGCCCGACTGAGAGAATGTAGAACCGCACGCCCCAGGCCACTGCACTGCTGTCCGGGGAAAATTCCAACTGGCCGGTGGAGGGCAAAGGAAGTGTTGGCGAACAAAGCGCGTTGAAGCACGGGGATCCAGCGCTACAAACTCCCGCGCCACATTATAGGTCATTGCTGCCTCGAGCCCGGTAGCTTCGCCACCAGGAAATCCACAAACGCCCGCAATCGCGCCGGCACGTGCCGTGAGGATGGATAGATGGCGTGCAGTCCTTGGCGTTCAGGACGCCAGGGCTTCAGCAACTGGACAAGCCGCCCTTCTTTCAGCGGGGTGCGAACGTAGTCGCGTGGTATCAGCGCGATTCCGGTACCCGCCGTCGCCGCATCGCCAATGGCGAGGCTTGAGTTTGCCCGATATCGCCCGGCGACCTTAATCGACAAGCTCTTTCCGTTGCGCGTGAAGTGCCAGGTCTCGGGTGAAGCGGCCAGCGAGTAGATCAGACACTCGTGTTCGCTTAGGGTCTCTGGGTGGCGTGGCCGCCCATGCGTGGCCACGTAGTCGGGCGATGCACACACGATGCGGTCAAGCTCGCACAGCTTGCGCGCGATGAATGATGAATCGGTAAGCGAGCCTTCCCCCCGGATCACCACATCGAAACCGCCACCAACCACGTCGACCTTGGCATCCGTGTAGGCCACATCGAGAGCAACATGGGGATGGAGTGCCAAAAACTCCGGCAACATGGGTGCAAGTCGGACCAGGCCCCATGACATTGGCGCACTCACCCGCAGCCTGCCACGCGGCGCATCGGCGAGGTCGGAGGCTTCCGCTTCGGCATCCGCCAGATCTTCGAGCAAGCGTGAGACGCGCGCATGAAACCGCGCGCCCGCTTCCGTCAGGCTCATCGCCCGCGTTGTGCGGTTGAGCAGCCGCGTTCCCAGATGAGATTCCAGTTCACCGACGTTCTTGCTTACGGCCGCATTCGACAGGCCCAAATCGCGCGCGGCACCCGCGAACGTGCCGCAATCAACGACGGCGCGGAAGACGCGCAGAGCGGTTAGATGATCCATGATCATTCACTATCAGTGAATGAAGATGCCATCAATAGGGTGATTATCATCCGTCCTCCGATGCGCCATCTTCGCTGCATCGCTTCGACCCAGTGGGGGCTGCTTTCCCGAGCAGTGTCAGAAACCCCAGCCGGTCGATCGCTTGAATAACCCCTGTCCTCGGCTCGAATGAATGGAGACGATAATGACGCCCGAAAAAGAGACATCTCAAAGTTTCCGCCTGCCAGCACGCAAGGGCCAGAAACCGCGAACCACAAGTCCAACGCGAAGCAATCCCATGCCTCATAAGCAGGTCTCGCAGAACGCCCCTGTGGAACTTCAGGAGGCACTGCTTGCGCGCATGCAAACGCTGGCAGACACCGCGATCGGTGACAGCCTCGTATCGGTCCCCGGCGCACGCGCTCTACATCTTTGCGACCACTGCCCCGGTGGGCCGTCGGCTGCCTTTCAGCGCAATCGCGAATTCGCGCACCTGCATCCCCCCAACGATGGCTCCCTGCACATCACGCTTCCACGCAAAATCTATGACGACGTGATCGCCAAGGGCTGGGGCGAACCCCACCCGGTGAGCGGCACGATGATGGTCTGGGGGCCGCGCGACGAGGCCGAACTGGAGATCGTGTGGAGTCTGGTGCAGGCGTCCTACCGTTTTGCCTCCGGGAAGGATGTGTAACCCGCCCCAAAGTTATGAAATGTCGAACAAGGAGAAGTCGAATGAATTACCCGTCCAAATACGCCGCTGTTGTCTTGCTGGCAGTCTTCGCCTTTGCCAAAGTCGCAAACGCAGACATCCGCGAGCCACTCACCCCAGAAAACAGCGTCCTGCTGTACGTTGACCTTCAACCCCAGTACGTTTTCACCGTCAACACGACCGACGCCGGCAAGCTGATCAACAACGCGACTGGCTTGGCCAAGGCAGCCAAGCTCTTCAATGTGCCGACGATCTTTACAACGATATCGGCCAAGTCGTTCGCCGGCCCGATGTTCGCGAAGGTTCAGTCCGCCCGGCCCGATGTGACACCCATCGACCGGACGTCGATCAATGCGCTTGACACGCCAGAGGTCTTGGCAGCCATCAAAGCGACAGGGCGCAAAAAGATCGTCATAGGCGGTCTGTGGACCGATAGCTGCGTCGTGTTGCCGACGCTGGGTCTGCTGAAGCGAGGCTACGAGGTCTATGTTGTTGCCGACGTGGCCGGGGATGTCGATGCGGAATCCCACGAACGTGGCATGCAGCGGATGATCCAGGCAGGCGCCGTTCCGGTCACGTGGCTGCCCGTTATTCTTGAATGGCAAAAAGACTGGTCGAACAAAGCCACCGCCGGTCCACTGGCTGAAATCGCAGAAGAACATGGCGGCACGTGGGGCCAGGGCGTGTTCTACGTGCGCTCCATGGGCATTGGAAAATAGCAAAAGTAGTCGGCGACACGGCGGCCGTACCGCGTTCGGTCCGGCCGCCGCTCAAGGTGGCATGAGGCGGGTCATCGGCGGCATACTAAAAGCACGCCTTCGGCATGACGAGCGGCTTGGCCGATCACCCAGATCGACCCGCGCCACCCTCCTGCTGGATCGACTCGCCGCTTGAGAAACAGAATTGAATCGATTTGGTCGGAAAGTGCTCTAGAAGTTCATCGGCTATGGTTTTGGCAATGGAACTTCCAGCGGGTTCAGTTCGCGCTCAGACAATTCATGGAAATAACGGCGGTGCCGTGCTAGCCTGCAGTGCATGTGTTGGACTGTGGGGGAAACGGGAAATGCTACGAAGTTTGTGTCTTGCCACGTGTTGCCTCGTTATCCTGACGGGCAGCGTGCTGGCTCATTCGCCTTTTGGAAACTGGTCTCGCGGCGATGGAAATGCGCGCGTGCGAGTCGATAAATGCGGAAGCAAGATTTGCGCGACCAACACATGGATCCGAAACCCTGGTCAAGAGCAGGTCGGTCATGTGCTGGTGATGGATATCAAAAAGAAAACCAACACGACCTGGAAGGGGACCGCATATGACCCCCAACGAAAAATATCGGTTTCCATGGAGTTGTCGGTTGGCGAGCAATCCATGACGACAAGTGGTTGCGTGTTTGCCGGCATGTTGTGTCACTCGACAAATTGGACGCGCATCAAGTGAATTGCATTTGCGGGCCCTCAGACGTCACTGACGCCAAGTCCGTGCGCCTTAAGAATCCAAAACGTCTTCAGCCCCGTCCAGTAACCGTGACACCGCTTCCAGCAGATCGCTGTTGGCAAATGGCTTGGTAATGAATTCATCGACGCCCAGTTGAAACGCCAGGTCACGGTCCGCCTTCTGACCTCTGGCGGTCAGCATTAGGATCTTGGGCTGCGCGAGGCTAGAATCCGAACGCACCATCTTCAGGATATCAAAGCCGGAGAAATGCTGCATCATGGCATCGAGCACGACCAGCTCATGGCGCCCGCCGCGCAGCTTTTCCATGGCAATCCGACCGTCCGGGGCAACCTCGACCCAGTACCCCTGACGTTCAAGTAGGTAGGTCAGCGACTCGGCGATGACCGGCTCGTCTTCTGCGATCAAAATTCGACCTGCCATCTTTCACTCCTAGGCTAGAGCATCTTTATCCGACCAGCCGATCACCAATAGTGATCGGGTCCGGTCGGATGATGCGCTAGCGTCAACACCCACTATGCTTCCCCGCCGGCGCGCGCTGGTAGGATCTGGGCAAAAGCACGCTGCTGGCAGTTGGTCCGCGGGCACAATCGGCAGCTGATGCCGGCCGGTGTAACCGCTGAAGATAGATTATCTCCATAGACGATCCGGTCCATATAGCTGGCGCTGCAGGCGAGCATAATACTGTAGACTTGTTGGATTTCAGAGTATGCGCCAGCTTCTTTCGTGATGGCTCGGGCAACAATGAGAAACCGCCTGTCGTCGGCCAGTTGAACAATCTGCGGTGTAATACGGTCAGGCGTCAAAAAGGCCTGGTAAACGGCCCAAAGCGAACAGGCGCTGCCATGGCGCGGAATTCTAAGGTTTGGAAGGCTGAATCGCTTCGAAGTATTGCCCGCGAGGTCTGTCCGCATGAAGGCAAACGGAACCGCGCTGGCGCCCGGCCGCCGCAGCGTCACGAGGCGGTGGCAAACCTGCTCGAAGCTGGCGTTGAACCTCACCGTCAGCATCTGGATGTCGTATCGCAGCTTCTCGGCTGCTTCCAGAAAGCCGTCGTAAGGCAACAGCAGCGCACCCGCGCCATACCGCGCCAACGCCAAAAAGCCCCGCTCGCGGGCGTCTTCAGTCGTCAAGGTCTTTTCGTCAACCGTGTCTTTGAGCAGCTCCTCGCATTCCAGAGAGAAAAGGATGCGCGCCAGTTGGAATCTTAGCGTCGAATTGGGTGCTGATGCGTTCAGCACCAAGTGCTTTGACGCCTCGTCGAAACGGAAATGCGAGACACCCGGCCGCCGCCCCGGCCCCCTGCGAAAGTCAGCGTCGAACTCAACCCTGATGGAAAATCGAGACGCCAGGTGGTCGCACAGCGTCCGCTCATCGATCAGGCCGGCGTGCTGCAGCCTGGAATGTAGCCGGGTCGCCGCCTCTTCAATTTCAGGGAAGTAGTTGTCATGGTCGATAATGAAATCATCGACTTCACCCGCCGGCGTTGCAGGACGGCTTTCTTGCTCGCGCTCACTAAGGAATTGGAACAACTCGCGCGCGCTCAGCCCCAGGCTCTTGCTTTCCTCCGCCAGCAATGACGAAAACCTATGGCGGTGGTGTGGAAGCAGGTCGTCTTCCTGCTCCAAAACTTCAGATAGCGACCGCACAGCCGTGATTTGTGTGAGGATCTTATGGCTTGCCTCCAAGACGAAGGGGTCACGGTTCAGTTGGTCGGAAAGCGCTTCGATCAGTTCGTTGGCCCCTCTCCAGACATTGTGTAGGCGAACCATTGCGCGCGCCCAATCTGGCTCCCGCGTGACGATCGCCTCTGCACCCTTCTCTTTCAGAGGAATGTCATGGATCAGTGGTTCCGCGGCCAACTCGCCCAACTGCTGCATCAGCCGGGCATCCTCCTGCCCCGAAAGCTGCGAGACGTCCAACCCCAGTTCATTGGCCAACCGGCTCAACAGCGCGCCGCCGATGGACCGCTTGTTGTGCTCGATCAGGTTGAGGTAGCTGACCGAAATGCCGACGAGTTCGGCAAGTTTCGTCTGTGTCAAGCGCCGCTTTTTTCGCGCTTCGCGCAGGCGGGAGCCGACCGGTGCAGCAATCATTAACTCTGACTTTCCTCAAGCCTTTGGAATTGCGACATGTTTACACTTTTACAAATCGCCCGGCCAGCCCTCCCGGAAATTTACAAAAAATCATAAGGAATACAAATGGGTAATATCGCCGGAAGTGATCGTGTCGTAGTGCTTAAGTGGGTGCACTCGGAGATCCGGCAAAAGCTGGAATTCTCGACTGGGTCACTTCTACCTCAGATGGGAGGACTACTCGAATGAGCCTGTTCGACGATAAATTCAGTCGCCGCGGCGTTTTGAAAACGGGCCTTGTTGGGGCCGCTGCAGCTACTGCGCCATTCCACTTCGTTCGCGGTGCGAGCGCAGCCGACTACCTCAACATGCCAAAAGGCAAGAGCGTAACCTTCGGATTCAACGTACCTCAGACCGGCGCCTATGCCGATGAGGGTGCCGACGAACTGCGCGCCTACAAGCTGGCCGTTCAGCACATCAACGGCGAAGGTGACGGCGGCATGCTGAACACTTTCTCCTCGAAAGCGCTGAAAGGTGACGGTGTCAACGGAAAGAAAGTTGAGTTCGTTACCGGTGATACGCAGACCAAATCGGACGCTGCCCGTGCATCCGCCAAGCGCATGATCGAAAAAGACGGCGCCATCATGATCACCGGCGGTTCATCGTCTGGTGTGGCTATTGCCGTTCAAGGTCTTTGCCAGGAAGCCGGTGTCATCTTTATGGCCGGTCTGACACACTCCAACGACACCACCGGTAAGGACAAGAAGGCCAACGGTTTCCGTCACTTCTTCAACACGGAAATGACCGGTGCAGCACTAGCGCCAGTGCTCAAGAACAACTTTGGCACCGACCGTACAGCCTATCACCTGACCGCCGACTATACCTGGGGTTGGTCACAGGAAGGCTCGATCAAAAAGTACACCGAAAAGCTCGGCTGGAAGACCGCTGCTGCGGTTCGCACGCCACTGGGCGCCGGTGACTTCTCGCAGTACATCACGCCGGTTCTCAACTCCGGAGCTGACGTGCTGGTCCTCAACCACTACGGTAAGGACATGGTCAACTCGTTGACACAGGCCGTTCAGTTCGGTCTACGCGATAAGCAGGTTAACGGTAAAGACTTCGCGATCGTCGTGCCTCTCTACAGCCGCCTTATGGCTCAGGGTGCCGGCAAGAACGTCCAGGGGATCTACGGTTCCACCGGGTGGCACTGGTCGCTGACGGACGAAGGCTCCAAGGCTTTTGTAAAATCCTTCGGCAAGGCATATGGCTTCCCGCCTTCGCAGGCTGCTCACACTTGCTACGTGCAGGCGCTTTTGTACGCAGATGCTTGTCAGCGCGCAGGATCGTTTGCTCCATGTGATGTCCTCAAGGCTCTTGAAGGCTTCAAGTTCGACGGCATGGGCAATGGTCCGACTGAATACCGTGCAGAAGACCACCAGTGCTTCAAGGATGTGCTTGTTGTGAAGGGTAAAGAAAACCCAACAAGCAAGTTCGACGTTCTTGAAGTTGTGGAAGTCACGCCACGTGCGCAGGTCGAATATCCTGCCGACCTTCTGGGTGGTGAGCTGGGCTCCTGCAACAACGGTGCATAAGGCCTCCTAACTAGGTCTCATGACTGAAATCTCCGGCCGTCTGAAGCGCAACATCTTTGATTGTGCCGAGAGCGGCCGGAGAAAATTGCGTCGCGAAACGCGACAATCTGCTGTAATTCCTGGATTGGAGTGCGCAAGATGGACGCCATCCTGCTTCAGATCCTCAACGGCTTGGACAAAGGCGCCGCCTACGCACTTATTGCGCTGGGCTTGACGCTGATTTTCGGAACACTCGGAGTTGTCAACTTCGCGCACGGCGCGTTGTTTATGCTTGGAGCGTTTTGTGCCGTTACCGTGGGGAAACTGCTAAAATACGAGACCGTCAAGTTAGATCCCACGCAGACGACACCTTGGGGTTCGCCCGCAGAGATCAGAACGCCAATCGTTGAAGAATGGTTCGGCGATTTCGGTGCCCTGATGATCGACTACTCGGTGCCGTTCTCGATACTCTTCGCGATACCGATCATGCTTCTACTCGGTGTGCTAATGGAACGCGGGCTGATCCGGTTCTTTTACAAGCGTCCCCACGCCGACCAGATTCTTGTGACCTTCGGACTTGCGATTGTCGTCCAGGAAATCATCAAGTCGCAGTTCGGTGCTAACCCGATCCCGCAAGCAGCACCCGCCCTCCTCGCCGGTTCTGCGGACTTGGGAGCGGTTCTCGGATTCGATCCAGGTACAGTCGTCTACCCTTACTGGCGCATCATCTACCTGCTGTTCTCAGCCCTGATAATCGGCATTGTCTTCGCCTTCCTTCAATTCACCACCTACGGCATGGTTGTTCGAGCGGGCATGGCCGATCGAGAGACGGTAGGCTTGCTGGGCATCAACATCCAAAAGCGGTTCACTGTGGTCTTCGGCATGGCTGCCGTTGTCGCCGGACTGGCCGGGGTCATGTACACGCCCATACTGCCGCCCGACTACCACATGGGGATGGACTTCCTGGTTCTTTCCTTCGTCGTCGTCGTCGTTGGGGGAATGGGATCTCTGCCTGGTGCGGTCGCTGCCGGTTTCCTTCTTGGCATCCTTCAGTCATTCGCATCAATGAACGAGGTCAAGAACATTCTACCGGGCATTGACCAGATCATTATTTATCTCATCGCCGTCGTCATCTTGCTCGTGCGCCCACGAGGACTGATGGGTCGCAAAGGTGTGATGGAGAGCTAAAACAATGTCGCAGAAACTGGAGAAAATTAAGTCACCGCTCGACATGGAGCCGCTGACTATAGAAGTCCACGATGTGGAGGCCAGCCACCGCGCGAAGACGGCGCGCAACGACCTTATTCTCATGGTTGTGTTTTCAGCCGTGGTGCTGGGTGGTCCGTGGATATTGGCGCCATTTGGCGCCGACTATCCCGACCTGCTGCAGAGGTTCTGTATCTTTGGCATCTTTGCCATTGGCTTCAACATCATGTTTGGCCTGACCGGATACCTGTCATTCGGTCACGCAGCCTTCCTGGGGGTAGGGTCTTACGCAGCCGTATGGTCGTTCAAGTTGTTGACCATGAATGCTGTTCCTGCCGTAATCTTTGGTGTGCTTTGTGCAGGGCTGTTCTCTGCAGCGATAGGTTACATTTCGCTGCGACGTGCCGGGATTTACTTCTCGATCCTGACGCTCGCCTTCGCGCAGATGTCCTACAACCTGGCTTATTCGGTTCTGACCCCGATCACCAACGGCGAGACGGGTTTGCAGCTGGAACTGAGTGACTCACGAATGCTCGATGCGGCCATGGGAATCGAACGCACGTCGAGTTTGCCGGTCACCAATCTGTTCGGCATGAAGATGAGCGGTTATGAGGGGTTCTACTTCTGCGCCATCATTCTGATTATCGCCTTCTACATATCGCTACGGATTTTCCGGTCACCATTCGGAATGATGCTGCGCGGTATCAAAACCAATCAGAACAGGATGGCCTACACCGGCATCAATACGCGTCCGTATCTTCTGACTGCGTTTGTAATTTCAGGGATGTACGCCGGACTTGCCGGCTCCTTGATGGCCGTTACCGACCCGTTGGCCGGTGCGGAACGCATGCAGTGGACGGCATCGGGTGAGGTTGTCTTGATGACCATCCTTGGCGGTGCGGGAACGCTGATTGGTCCGGTCATTGGAGCAGGTGTGATCAAGTACTTTGAAAACATCTTCTCAGCATTCAACGAAGACACCCTGCACGCTGCCTACTCCTTCCTTCCCGAAGGTCTGGCCGACTTCATGACGACGATCTCACATCCGTTCGTCGGCGAGGGCTGGCACCTGACACTTGGTGTTTTGTTCATGATGATCGTCATCTTCCTTCCGGGCGGCTTGATGGAGGGTGCGCAGCGTATCGCTAATTTGTTCTCTGGTGCCGGTAAGAAGTCGAAGGCCGAGTCCTCGGCCACTGATACCCAGCCAGCTGAATAGGGAAGGGCTGAAAAATGGCTATTCTGGAAGTTTCCGGAGTGAATAAGACATTCGGCGGTCTTAAGGCCCTGACCGATGTAAACCTCACCGTTGAGGAAAACACAATACACGCGATTATCGGCCCTAACGGGGCCGGTAAATCAACCATGCTCAATTGCATGATGGGTAAGTTGCAGCCCGACAATGGTGTCGTTAACTTCGACGGCACGTCACTGCTCGGCGGTATTACACCGTATCAAATCAATCAGTTGGGCGTTTGTCGGGTCTTCCAGACTCCGGAAGTCTTCAGCGACATGTCGCTACTTGAAAACGTCATGATCCCATCTCTGGCAAGACATGATGGGGCCTTCGAATTCAACGGTTGGGGGCCGGTCGCAAAACGCGACGAGGTCAGCCAGGATGCGATTCAAATGCTCGCAGAGGTCGGTCTGGCCGAGCAACGAAACGTCATCACAGGCTCTCTGTCCAGGGGCGACAAGCGCCGCCTGGAGATGGCCATGTGTCTCGTCCAGAAACCCAAGTTATTACTCCTGGACGAACCGACCGCCGGCATGTCACGGGCCGATACAAACAATACTATCGAGCTTTTGAAGAAAATCGGAGAGCGGGACATAACTATGATCATCATCGAGCACGACATGCATGTTGTGTTCTCGCTGGCCGATCATATATCGGTTCTCGCTCAGGGAACGGTGATCGTCGACGGCAAGCCCGAATCCATCAAGGGCGACCCACGCGTTATTGAAGCTTACCTTGGAGGAGAACTGGGATGACGATGGCTACTGAAACGTCCCAAGTCGCTTCTGCGACGGCGGCTGGAAAGGCCCCCTATTTCTCATGCAGAGACCTGCACTCCTATTACGGTGAAAGCTACATCGTGCAGGGCGTGTCCTTCGACGTCCCCGAAGGCGAGATCGTCGCCTTGCTGGGCCGCAATGGAGCAGGCAAGACCAGTACGCTCCGCTCGATTGCACGCATGGACAGTCCCAACCTGAGGTCCGGTGAGATCTATCTCAATGGCAAGGCTGTGCACGAGATGCAAGACTATCAGGCATCGCG
Organism: Alphaproteobacteria bacterium; assembly: GCA_022600345.1. Classification (GTDB taxonomy): domain Bacteria; phylum Pseudomonadota; class Alphaproteobacteria; order Rhizobiales; family Hyphomicrobiaceae; genus Filomicrobium. Next base: position 16,553 of record JAHZKP010000064.1, read on the forward strand.
CGAAGGCATCCAGTTGGTGCCTGAGGATCGTTGTATTATTCCGGGCCTTACCGTCGAAGAGAACCTCGTGCTTGCGCAGATCGCAGAGCCAGTTGGGTGGGACATCGACCGCATCTATGGTCATTTCCCGCGATTGGCGGAACGCCGCAAGCAGGAAGGGATCACCCTGTCTGGTGGCGAACAGCAAATGCTTGCCGTAGCACGCGCCCTCGCCCGTGATATCAAGCTGTTGTTGCTTGATGAGCCCTACGAGGGCCTGGCGCCTGTGATCGTTCACGAGATCGAGAAAATCCTGCTGGAAGTCAAAGAAGCAGGCATTACAACGGTCATCGTCGAACAGAACGCTGTTGCAGCGCTCAAGCTCTCTGACAAAGCCGTCATCCTGGATACCGGGCAGGTAGCTTTTACCGGAACCGCACAAGAAGTTCTGGACGACGAAGACTTGCGCAACGAATATCTTGCGATCTAAACGTTTCGGGCACCCAGACAGCGGCCCGGCTTTGAACGAAACCTGGTCGCAATACCTGTGGTCTGGAATACAACCTGGTCGCTGCCGTCCTGCAGGACGGCGGCGGTTTAATTATACAAAGCCAGATGGTGTACAGTCAGTGAATTGCCTGTTCCGTGAAAGGAAATAAAGATGGCTAAGTCAGTCCTGATCGTCGATGACGAAAGCTATATTGTTACGTCTTTGAGTTTCGTCATGAAGAATGCTGGATTCGAAACGGGTTCGGCCGGCGACGGGGAAGAAGCGCTCGAAAAAGTGGCGGCGATGGTTCCCGACCTTGTCATCCTCGACGTCATGATGCCCAAGAAGGATGGCTTCGAGGTCTGTAAGGAAATTCGTGCCAACCCTGAGTGGAAGTCGGTCAGGATCATGATGCTGACGGCCAAGGGCCGCGATTCCGAGCGCGAAAAGGGATTGGCGTTGGGTGCAGATGAATACCTGACCAAACCGTTTTCAACGCGGGATATTCTGGCACGCGTCCAGGAAATGTTGGCCGTCGACCGCGTCGCAAGCTAGGCGTGACCGCGTCGCAAGCTAGGCGTGACCGCGTCGCAAGCTAGGCGGGGCCGCGTCACAAGCTGAGTGAGTCGAACGGCGCGATTTGCGCGGGCCGGCGGCATCGCCAGTACCATGAGATAGAGTTGCAAGTTGATTGCAACTCTATCCCCAAGGCCCCGACAAGACCGCGCCGGTCGACGCTTATTCGGCCCGCGCCAATTCAAGGCCACCGCCATGAGCAGCATTCGACATCTAAGCGAACGCCTGATTGCCCTGTTCCTGCTTGCCGTTTTGCTGCTCAATCCGCCCTTGTTGCGGATCTTCGATCATGCCTCTTCCGTCATGCAGATCCCGACGCTTTATCTGTACCTATTCAGCGTCTGGGGATTGCTGATCGTCCTGCTTGCACTGATAACCGAATTGGCACCGACCGAAACCGAGGATGAATCGACTGAGGGCGTCGCGCTGCAAAGCCAGCAATCCGGTGATTTAACAGAGGGGTAGCGCGGTGCTGCAGGGTTGGGTCATCGTCGCAACCGCCGTTCTGTATCTTTGCGTTCTATTCGCTATCGCATATTGGGGCGACAGGCGCGCAGATCAAAACCGCAGCATCATTTCGAACCCCTACATCTACGCCCTGTCAATCGCGGTTTACTGTACCTCCTGGACTTTCTACGGCAGCGTCGGCCGCGCCGCCTCGAATGGCGTTGGATTTCTGCCAATCTACCTTGGGCCGACGCTGACCTTTATCCTGGGGTGGTTCCTGCTGCGCAAGATGATCCGTATCTCAAAGGTCAACCGCATAACGTCTATTGCCGACTTTATCGCCTCCCGGTACGGCAAGAGCGCAATGCTGAGCGGTCTGGTGACGATCATCGCAGTCGTGGGCATCATGCCCTATATCTCGCTGCAGCTAAAAGCCGTCTCCACCAGCTTCACGATGCTCATGCAATATCCGTGGGTCGCCCCGATTTCTTCGGGTTCGCAAGGCGTTTCGATATTCGCAGACACGGCCCTCTACGTCGCGATTTTCCTTGGCATGTTCGCCATTCTGTTCGGCACTCGCCATATTGACGCCAGCGAGCACCACGAAGGCATGGTCTTGGCGGTTGCATTTGAATCGGTCGTCAAACTCCTGGCCTTTCTCGCCGTCGGCATCTTCGTCACGTTCGGAATGTATGACGGTTTCGGTGACATCTTTGAGAAGGCGCGAGCCTCTGAAGAACTGGCGAGCCACTTTACGATCGAAGGCTCGGGAGGCTACACGAGTTGGGTGACGCTGACCTTGCTGTCGATGGCAGCCATCATCTTCCTGCCAAGACAGTTCCAGGTTGCGATCGTCGAATGCGTGAATGAGCAGCATTTGAAAAAAGCCATCTGGTTGGTGCCGCTCTACCTCTTCCTGATCAATATTTTCGTTTTGCCTATCGCATTCGGCGGGTTGCTGCGTTTTCCTGACGGTACAGTGCACGCAGATACATTCGTGCTGACATTGCCGATGGCCGAAAACCAGGAAGCGCTGGCGCTGTTTGCTTTCATCGGCGGCCTGTCGGCGGCAACGGCCATGATTATTGTGGCCACCGTGGCTCTGAGCACCATGGTGTCCAATGACTTGGTCATGCCCGTCCTGCTCCGGATCAACAAGCTGCATCTGTCCGAACGGGCCGACTTGAGCGGGCTTATTCTGACGATCAGGCGTTGCACGATCGCCTTCCTGCTGTTGCTGGGATACGTTTATGTCCGGTTGATCGGCGACTCCTATGCTCTGGTTTCAATCGGCCTTGTCTCATTTGCCGCCGCTGCCCAGTTCGCTCCGCCGATTCTGGCTGGAATGTATTGGAAGGGCGGTACCCGCTCCGGCGCGTTTGCCGGATTGGCGGCCGGCTTCATTGTCTGGGCCTACACGCTGCTTATTCCGTCTTTTGCCCGGTCCGGCTGGATACCCGAATCCTTCCTCGCCGATGGTCCCTTCGGCATCGAATTGTTGAAGCCCTATTCGCTGTTCGGGCTCCCTGGACTCGACCCCATCAGCCACGCGCTGTTCTGGACCCTTTTCTTCAACGTCGGACTGTTCGTTCTGGTTTCCCTCTGGACGACCCGCAGCGTTATCGAGAGGAGCCAGGCCAACCAATTCGTCGACGTCTTCCGCAAGACATCAGAGGGACACCGGGTTTGGCGCGGCAATGCCGCCGTCGGCGAGATCAAGCAACTGGTGGCCCGTTTCGTTGGCGAAGTGCGCATGCGCGACGCTTTCGAGCGTTACGAGGTCTCGGTCGGCAGGAGGTTGGCCAATGAGGATCTGGCCGATGCCGGTATCGTCGCCTACGGCGAGCGTCAGCTTGCCGGCGCTATTGGAGCGGCCAGTGCCCGCATCATGATTGCTTCTGTCGTTCGTGAGGAAGTCCACGACATCGACGAAATGATGGAGATGCTCGACGAAGCCTCCCAGGTCATCGAGTACAGCCGCCGCCTCGAGCAAAAGTCGCGCGAACTGCAAATCGCCACAGATGATCTGAAAGCCGCCAACAAGCGCCTGAAGGAACTGGACCGCCTGAAAGACGGTTTCATCTCAACCGTCAGCCATGAATTGCGAACGCCTTTGACGTCCATCAGGTCGTTTGCCGAGATCATTTTCGACAACCCCGAAATGCCCGACCAACAGCGCAGTGAATTCGTCGATATCATCGTCAAGGAAAGCGAACGGCTGACCCGGCTGATCGACGACATCCTCGACATCGCCAAGATGGAGGCAGGCGAGATCGATTGGCAGTTGCGTGTTATGGACCCAAAGCCGATCATTCAGGCTGCCCTCAACGCCACCAGCGGCCCATTCCAAAAAGACGATCGAAAAATCCGTCTGGAAACCGACATTGCCGAAGCGCTTCCCCAGGTGAATGTCGATTCCGACAGGCTGACCCAGGTCATCGTCAACCTCATCTCCAATGCCGTTAAATTCTGCGATCGCGAGGACGGGGTCGTTAGCGTCAGTGCTCAACATAAGGACGGCATGCTGGTCGTTCGGGTCACCGACAACGGCATCGGCATTGCACCAGAAGACCACGCCAAGGTCTTCCAACGCTTCCAGCAGGTCGGCAACACGCTCACCGAGAAGCCTAAGGGCACAGGCCTGGGGCTGCCCATCTGCGTTGAAATCGTCAAGTATTTCGGCGGCACGATAGGCGTGGAAAGCGCGCTGGGCGAAGGTGCAACATTCTGGTTCTCGATCCCCGAGGCCAAAGAGGCATAACAGCATAACATCGGCTTGCCGAATGTTGGCAGAACAAGGCGCGCCCAACATCGATTTACCGAATGTTGGGCCGCAATAACGCAAGTCGGCTCGCCGTATCTTGTCACCGCTTCAACACGCGCTTGCGCAGTGTTGAGCCAAGAAAGAATGCTTCAACACGCGTTTACGCAGTGTTGAGCCAAGAAAGGACACTCCAACACCGGTTTGCATCTGACACAAGCCTGCGCAGTGTCAAGGGACCGAGTGTTGAGCCCAACAATAGCGCCCAACAAGCAGCGCCTTGCCCCTCAAAGCCTTCTTCAGCCCCGGTCATAGGGTGCCCATCCGGTGCTCCCCGGCTGCGAGGCTGATGTCGGCACGTCCATCATCGCGAACGTCCCCACTCAGCCGTAATGCCAACTCCAGCCCCTGGTCGATGGAAGGGGCCCTGAACTTGAAGCCGGCCGCCATTGCCTTTTCAGGCACCACGCGTTGCCCCCCAAGCAGCAGCTCGCGAGCAAAATCGCCAAGCGCGATCTCCAATGGCCAACCTGGAACTGGCAGGATGGCTGGCCGATAAAGCGCGCGTCCCAAAGCCGCGGCGAAGTCTGCGTTTCTAACCGGCTCTGGTGCGGTGGCATTGATCGCCCCCTGAAGCTGCGGTGTGGCAATGGAAAATGCGATGAGCCTGACGAGATCGGGTAACGCAATCCAGCTCATCCAATGCCCGCCATTGCCAATCGGCCCTCCCAGCCCAAGATCGAACGCCGGGATCATGTTCGCAAGAAAGCCGCCATCGCGGTCGAGGACCAGACCGATCCGCAATCCGACAACGCGAACGCCCTGGCCGCGGGCCCTAAACGCCACCCGTTCTCGAGCACGGCAGACTCGCCTGGTAAACGCCGGGCCGAGCGAGCCTGCATCCGCTTCGGTCAGAATTTCGTCTCCCGTTATTCCATAGGCACCGATGGCCGATGCCGTAATCAAAACTGTTGGCTTTGTCTCAAGCCGTTCGATCAGTTGGTTTATCGATCGGCTCATGCGCAAGCGCGAAAGCATGATTTCCCTCTTGCGGGCGGTAGTCCAAAGCCCACCGGCGACGGGCTCTCCGGCAAGGTCCACAACCGCTGAGAAATGGTCTTTCCGGTCGATCTGCTCAAGCGATGTCACAAGGCGCACCGGTGCCGGCAGTCCCGCTGCGGCTTTGGTGTCCCGGGTCAGCACGGTCACGTCATGTCCGCCAGCGACCAGGCTTGAAACGAGATGGCGACCGACAAACCCGCTACCTCCCGTCACCAGAACCTGATGACTGTCATCGAGAAAATCCCCGACCGGCTCGGGTGCGGCGGCAACAAATCCTCTCGCCCTGGCGCTTGTGAAAAAGTCCCTCACAGCAAACAGCGTGCATCCCAGGCCCGCAATGGTGAGAATGGCGCTGCCCCAACCATACGAAACCAACTCAATCGAAGTCGGCTGACCCGACCAGACGACCAGGAGCGGCAACACAAGGGCCAGGATTGCACCGTAGTTGATGGCCAGCAGCGTGTGCAAAACCCGCTCGCTCGCTGGCAATGCCCGCGTCCGGTCCTCCTCGACGAAGTCCCATAACGTTATGATGATCTCGACAAGCAGGATCCCGATTAACGCAACTGCGATCAGGCCGTGCGGTTGCACCCAGGCAAACAACGTGAACAAGAACCCGTAGAACACGTTACGCCACGCGTGCAGACGCAACTCATTTGCCGCGTTGGTCTTCCACGCCAATCGCTCCGTCAGCTCATGATGGAAAACAACGTCAAAGCCGCCCATCGCAATCTGAAGCGCCAGAAGTGTCCATAACAGTGGACTTTCGAGAATGGCAGTCGAGGCGATATCGAACATGGCTTGGTGTCCTTTCTATTCACAAACACGACAATCGGAAAAAATGCAGTCCTGGTGGATCAGCGCGCCAAACCAGCGGTGTTTGAGATCCAGCGTGAAGCCGAATTCAGATCCACTTCGCTGACGGTGCCGGATGGTCATGCGGCCCGGCTCGCACCAAGCAGGCAGCGTCAATCGAACCGGGCCGATCTGGGCGAAGTAGCGCTGCGAGCGGAATACCAGCACGCGCCCCTCGACACTCAGCCGCAGCGTCATGCCGATCCCCCAGGTCGCCCCCGGCCCCACGAATTCTTCGAGGCCGGTTGGTCCGCAAAAGCGTTTGACGGAGTGCACGACCTGCGGGAACCGACCCGGTCGGCCATAAACACGCGTCCAGATCTGACCGCCCAATTTATCATTCGTGGCGATTGAAACGCTGGCGGGGCCAACTGCACCGTCCGTGTCGGGCAAAGGCGTCGAAAACAGACGGGCAAGCCGCGCCAGAACTAGACCAGCCCTGTTAAGGCGTGTTGCGATCACCCGGCCCGTATAGACGCGCGGCTCGCTGCCTTCGTGCGCGGTCGAAAATCTCCGGCGGACTTCAATGGGAAGCCGCAGCCAGTCGCGACGGTCGAGAAGCTGCTCGAAAGGACCGGGGGCGCGGGCTTGGCATTCGGGTAATTGACGCCCACGTTCGTTTCTTCGCGCTTTTGGCGGGGGCATATCTGGGCGATCAGCCAGTCCGGCCCAGGTGGAGCCAGGAATGGGGTGTGACGAACCCGGCCTATTTTCAGCGCCTCCAAATACCGTATCCGCCATACTCCCTAACCCCTTCACTGAACACCAGTATTACCGAAAATTCTGTAGAGACAGAAATAACCGGTTAAAAATTTGCGGGCAAAAGTGTCCCTTTGCCCGGCGCGCCATCCGTCAGTCCTTCTGCTTTTTCCTCGGTGCCACGAACTTGGCAATCGCGCCGCCCATCGACATCAACCGCATCAGCGTCGGCGCGGGCAATCTGATGATTTCACTGAAACCCTTTTCCACCGTCTCCATGAAGCCCAGCATTTCGTTCAGGCGCTTGCTTGCATTCTCCGACACCCTCTTGTCGCCTTCGGCCTGCCCGACGCATTCTCGCAACAAGGCAATGGTCGGATCGATCTCGCGTTGCTTGCGGCCATTGGCGATGCGCCGGACCATCTCGAACATGTCGGCTTCGGCCTCGAAGTAATCACGCCGGTCGCCCAAAACCTGAACGCGGCGGATGAGATTCCAGGCCATCAACTCCTTGATACTGTTGGAGACGTTCGACCTCGCCAGACTGAGCGTTTCAGCGATATTCTCAGCGGTTCTCGGATTGTCTGATACAAACAGCAGCGCGTGGATCTGCGCCACCGAACGGTTGACACCCCACACCGTCCCCATTTCGCCCCAGTGCACGACAAAGCGCTCAATGGGTTCGGGCAGTCCGTTCTTGTCTATAATTTCTGTCATGACAGAAATATCAGGCATTGCTGCACGGATGTCAAGTGGTCGTGACAGAAGGCGATATGTGTCAGGCATAATGCAAATTCGCTCAGGCGGTGCTTGAAACGTTCGCGTCAACATGGTGCAAAATGAGCACTACGAATTGGCCGAGAGCCGCTAAAGTGATGGGTGTTGGTTAATGGTATTGCGTGGAGGGCGGCATGAGCGGGAATGCTGGCGGGGACGGCGGCGGCGATAAAAAAGGACAACCCTTCCTAAACATTACGGACAACGAGCTTTACAAAATCAAATATGCCAAGCGCATCAAGCGCGGCTTTTTGAATATCGACAAGTACGTCGTCTCCTACCGCAAATACGACGGCGACGGTTGGACCAAGGATGCCGGCGTTGAAGTGATGGAGCGCGGCGATTCAGTCGGCGTGCTTCTCTTTAACCGGGATAGCAAGAATGTCATCGCCGTCGAGCAGTTCCGATTGCCGACAGTCGACCGGCACAAATTCGACCGCAACGATCGATCCGAGCCCGAATGGGGCTGCGGCCGAATGGACGATTGGACGCAATACCCCGAAGGCGGCTGGATCATCGAAACGATTGCGGGCATGGCAAAAGTCGGCGATGAGACCCCGCTGGAATGCATAGTTCGCGAAACCAGGGAAGAAACTGGCTACAAGGTCTCTGCCGCTGAATTTGAACCGGTCGCAAGGTTTTTCTCATCGCCTGGAGGAACATCCGAAGTCGTTCACCTCTACTTCGCCGAGGTCGGAGACGAAAATTTCGACACCAGCATGTTCAAAGCCGTTGGTAAGAAGGGCCACCGCCTTTCCCGCGTCTCTCATGGTCTGATCCCTGGCAAGGACATCATTGTCTCCAGTTCCCCGGTCAAGGAAGCGACGGACGAAAACGGCAATCCAGACCCGGTTCGCAGCGAGCCGGGCGAACAAATAAGAACAGTCGAATTCACCCTCGATGAACTGGCCACCAAGCTTCGTGATCGCCAGTTCGCTGACCCTAAACTGGTGATATGCGCCTATTACCTGCAGGCCCGTCTGGGATTGAAGATTGAGACTGCAGATGAACTCACAAAGCCCGACAATACGCAATTCGAGTGGACGGGCTCGGCGGCGCAGCACCGCAAAGTCCCATTCAAGGTCTGTTTCAAGACGGGCAATATCAAGAATGTCGAAGGTGTCGATGTCTGGCTGAACCCCGAGAACACCTCGCTGATGATGGACCGGGTGCTGGACAAGAGCATTTCATCCAATATCCGCTGGCTGGGTGCGGAAAAATATCACGGTGGTGACGTTGCCGTCGACATCATCGGTAATGATTTGCGCCGAAAAGCTGCACTGACAACCGTCCGTGAGGGTGGCCACGTCGAGACCGATGTCGGTTATTTGAAGGAAAAGGGCGTCAAGCAGTTGCTCCACATCGCCATTGCAAAGCCCAAGGGCGGCGAACTGTGCAACGGCGTCGAAGTCGATTCCGGCAAAATACCTGAGGCTGTCTTTAAAGCCCTGAAGGCTGTGCACGCCTCTAACGAGGGTTTCGCATCCTGGTTCCGTTTCACTCGCAAATCCGTGCTGATCCCACTGATCGGCACCGGCGAGGCAGGCCTCACGGTTCACGCCGTCACGCCGCTGATATTGTCAGGCATTGAAAAATTTCTCGTAACATATTCCTCGTCGACCAAGATCGAACAAGTCCATCTCCTGGTCCGCACCGACCGGGATCTGGAGGCTTGCAAATCGGAACTCGACAAGAGTTCTGCATTTCGGAAAGTTGACGCGAAGTAGTTGTTAAGCCGTGAATTTTTAAGATCATCGGTGGCGGTCTGTTTTTGGGGATTGGGCAATGGGGAAGCGCACGGCGGGTAATACTGGTTCCGCGATGGCATTCTGGCGCTATCTTGAAGAATTGTTCTGGCCACGAGTGCGTACGTGGATTTCGGCGGTCCACCCTCTGCCAATCCTCGCTGCCGTAGCAATAGCATTTCTGTTGGGCGGCGTCGGTCAGCTCTTTGAGCTCTACACTGTTCTCGCTGAAGAAATCCGAGCGGGAAATCCGGGCCATACCGTTCTCGCCGTGGCCGCGCTGGTGCTGTTGAGCTGCACGATATTCATCGCCAACCGTGCACTGGGCCGCTTCCGTGTCACCCAGGTTTTCGCCGATCATCACGACGACGTAGAGGTCCCGGGACAAAGCTTGTTCGTCAACTGGACCGGTATCATCGCAGCCGGTCTCCCCTGGGTAGGCGTTCTACACGGCGTGACGGAAGCCCTGACGCGTGCCGTTGTCCACATCGGAAGCGTCAGCCAGGCACTTCCTGAATCAAAGCTTCCTTCCAAAGTCGGTGCGGAGGTTGGCAGCGACGGCCTTCATTTCAATCTGAGTTCGGAATTCGTGGAACTGTCCGAGGCCATCTCTCAGTGGAGTTGGTGGCCGACGCTTTCGAAGTATCACGAACAAGCGCTACCCATCCTGCAATCCACGCTTGTTGCGATGGCATTGCTGGCCCTCATCGCTCTTGCCACTGTGCTGGCAAACTGCAGGTTGCGTCACTGGCTGGTGAGCCGCTGGTTCTATACAGCGCTAATTGCCGGCTATGCAATTATCAGAAGCTTTCAGGAATGGCTAAAGATCTGTGTGCCCAAACCAGAATCATCGCCTGCGGCAAGCGACCCTGTTAGTAAAACCGAAAAGATTCCGTCGATCTGCGAAAGAGCTGCGGAGTCTTGGCTCGTTACGTACGAGCCCGCCCTGTTAATTGTTGGAACGTTCATCATCCTGCGTTTGATTTGGGGACTATGGGCAGGGCGCCACGCCCGCACCCTGCCCCCGGAGGACAATGGTCGTCTCCGTTGGCGAGCGTTGGTTCTCAATCCGCTATTCCTAACCGGTATCGTTGCTCTGTTTGCGATCTGGAGAGTGTTTTACGTCTGGCCGGTCCACTACGAAATCGACACCGTGCCGTGGCCCGTCGTGGCTGAAATCGGTATCGTTGGTGCGCTCCTGTTATTGATTTGGATCGCACCGCTGTTCGATCGCGAGGAAAAGATCGCCGGACCGCTGAGCGACAAGATCAAACGGTTCGATCTGCGAACACGGCCGCGCATAACCAATCTTTGCGGCCGCTTCGTCATTGTTCTGGCTGCCACGATTTTCACATTGGGCAGCATCTTTGTTCCATGGCTGCTGGCCCAATCGCGCCAGATGTGTCCGGTTGACCAGGACGATCAAGGTGGCTGGTGCCAATATCTCACCGGTCCGAATGCCTGGCTGGATTTCCCCGGCCTCTTGGACGACGTGGGGGTCAGCGGATGGGCCGTCGTGGTGATTGTAATAACTGCGCTTGGCTTCGTGGGGTATGTCACCATCAAGGAGCGCTCCTCCCTGGGCAGGATCGCCACCGCCGTAGCCTCAGCAATTGCCGGCGTCTGCTTCCTCTTGGCAATCGTAGTTGTCGTCACCGGTTTATCGCATTTCGGTTGGGTTGAAGTCGCCCGCGCCTTCGGCCCGCTGGCCATGATGATCGTCACCGCCATGGCAATATTCGCGATGCTTGTCGCAATCGCCAGAACCGCGCAGCTCACCGGCGTACCGTTCCTCATCATCCTCGGCCTGATGGCCGGTGTCGTTATCGCCGCGAAGCTTGGAAGCGATTATCAGGTCTGGTCCCTGGCATTGCTGGTTTTGTTGTCGGTATTGTTCTTCGTCCTCTACCAGTATCGCGGTGGCAAACGTGCGCCATTGGCCCTGGCACTCGTCCTCTTGGGGATCGCTTTCCTGCCCTTCTGGGAGGGCATTTCCGCCAAGCCAACTGACCCGGCACACGGGGCCCAGTCGAGCCGTTCAGACGAAGCCCCTGAGAGACTCGTCAAACGCTTCGACGACTGGTATCGCGCACGAACGAAATTAGCCGGTAACAAGCCCTACCCCGTCTTTATCGTGGCGCTCGAAGGTGGCGGCATTTACGCTGCCACCGCATCGTCGACGTTCCTCGCCCGCATGCAGGAGCAGGAACCGAATTTCGCGTCACACCTATTTGCCATCAGTAGCGTATCGGGCGGTGCCATCGGCGCCACACTTTTCAATAGCGGCCTGATTGTCACGAACCGAAACAAGCAAGCTGCCTGCAATGACATCAAAGCTTCCGAGGACAGCAAAAAGAGCAAGTCCACCGAAGCCACGAATGAGAACAAGGACACCAAGGAGCCAAAGCCAAATTACAAGCAACACCTGAACCGGTTCGTTGATCGGGTCGTAAAGGAGGATCACCTTTCCCCGCTCTTGGGGCTGATCATCCCCGACATTCTGGGCACTCTTGATCGCAAGAGTGGCTCCGAGATCGGCGACCCACTGGAATTAATCGACGACCGTGCTTGGGGGCTGGGCCGCAGCCTGCGCGAATCTTTGAATTGCGATCCCAGCAAGCACCAGGGCAATCCGATCTGGGACGGCCGCTACTCCCAGCATTGGGATCCAGCCGGGAACGATCCCGCACTGGTCTTCAACACGACTTGGGTACGGGTTGGCAACCGAGTGGCGTTTGCGCCGTTCACCTTGCAGGATCCGACATCAGTTACGCTGAACACGTTTGCCGAATCTGATTTCCAGGGATGGAAAGACGAGTACAACAATATACCACTACTCGAAGCAGCAGTCGTCAGCGCCCGGTTCCCCGGTATCGTCCCCGCCTTCGAGGTGATCGACCGTCCGGCAGCCCCCGATACCCAACCCGGCGGTCAAGGAGGTGATGACGGCCCCTCGCGCTGGTACTTCGTCGACGGTGGATATGTCGATGCCTCCGGCGCGATGACCGCCTACGACATCTATCGAACACTCTCCCGAGAAAAATCGAAGCGCGACAAGGACGGCGATCCTCAGAGCGATTGGAACATCGACCTGCGCCTGATTCTGCTATCCAGCACCCAGTCCGACAAAGATACTTTAGGCAAGCAAACACCCGACCTGAAAGATCTGACGGCGCCATTCGTTGCCCTGTTTTCCGTGCGTGGCCTACTCTCCCGGATCGCCGCGAAAGAAACCATTGCAAAGGTCGTTGGCGATGTTGAACGTACACAACAACTCGAAGCCGTAGGTGACCGGGATGCCCTGGTCGATAGCCGCAGGACGTTCTACGCGGAGAATTGTGCGGACAACAAACGAAACGAAAAGATCCGGCAAATAGACGTCGAAAACCCGCTGTTGCCCTTCGCCCGATTATGCCATCCCGCCCAGCACGGCGAGACGGAAGATTGGGCAGTGACCGTTGTGGAACTCAATCAAGAGGACTTCCAGTTGGAATTAGGGTGGAAGATCTCCGGGCTCACCCACGAGGTCGTCTCCCTTCAGCTTGGTCACCCCGATTTGTGCCAGGAATTGAAGCAGAGTGAAGCAGGCGAGCCACGCCTTCTGCAGGGCCTCAATAAGAAAACGGACCGCGATGAGGAGATTGAGCGAAAAGCCACCGAGGTGAAAAAGACGATCCGGGCCAACAGTTGCGTCATGTCCTCCATTCGCGGACTGATCGAACGCGCCGGCCAACCAGTTGACGACAAACCGGTTCACGCCCGCCCAGGTAGCGACTAAGCATACAGCCAGATCAGCCAATCGGACTCTAGGTCATGCGCTTCTTACCGGTGCCTTGATTGGTTTTCGCCGCCGGCACGCCGGTTGAACCTCGCACCGTCAATTCGACGGAGAATTTCTGGTCGCGGTCGATATCGCTGGAAGGCCACGTCAGCATGTCTATCAAAGCGTCCGCTGCGTGCTGTCCGATCCTTCGGGCCGGTATTCTAAGCGTCGTCAATCCGGGCTCCAGTGCGGATGAGCCGGGAAAGTCACCCAGCCCGATAATCGATATCTCCTCCGGAATTCTCAAACCCAATGACATCACGGCAAAATAGGCACCCTGCGCGATCACGTCGTTGGTTGCGAAAATCGCCGTTGGTCTGGGTTCGCGCGTCAGAATGTCGACGACCACATCCTTGCTGGCTTGAACGTCATAAGGGCACATGACGCGCCGATGTGTTGGAATTTTCACGCCCGCACGTGCCAGCGCATTCAGCGCCCCGGCCCGCCTGTCAGCCGTCCTGTCGTTGGCACGGGTTTGAGCAAACAGCGCCAGGATATCGCGATGGCCCAAATCCAACAGGTGTTCCATGCCGCTGCGACCGGCCTCCCTGTTGTCAAAGCCGATGCAGGGAACTTTCTGACGGCGCCTGTAGTTCCACACATAGACAACCGGTCGCTCGCAAGCCTCAAGTTGCCGTAACGTTTCATCCTTGTGCTCCAGTCCGACCAGTGCCAGGCCGTCCACGCCGTTGACCAGAAGCGATTCAACCAATATCGCCTCCCGTCCCAGGTCATAGTCGTGCTCGGCCAACAGCATCGTTCTGGCATGACGGAACAGCGCCGTGGAAAAGGCGTGCACCATACCGGCGAAAATGGCGTTGTCGATCGTCGGGACGATCAGCCCCACCGACCCGGTGCGCGAGGCCGTCAGCGATCTTGCTGCATGCGGCTTGTAACCCAGTTTCTGAACGGCATCGGCAATTCGCGTGCGGGTTTCGGGACGAACCAGTTCCGGCGAATTGTGGTATCGCGACACGGTTGCCGGCGAGACCCCGGCGCGGGCCGCTACATCGACAATGCCCGGAAGCCCGGCTCTGAGAATTCGGCGCGCCATCTTCTTTAGCCTCCCTCCCTGTTTGATCGCAGTCCCAAAAGTCGCCATGGGAGCCGATCGTCATAAGAATGGAAACTATTTTCATTTTTTGCAACGTTCAGACTTTCGGAGCAGCCCTGAATTCGGCTACAGTGCGATGCAGCACGCTGTCGGATGTGTTTGACCGGAGCTCAAATCGAGTTTCGAAGGTTAAGCTGAATCGCCAATGAAAACATCAAGGTGATTGACGTTCATCGAAGTGCTGGGCAAGCTGGACAGGGGGTCTCGCAAACACAGGTTATGTCGCGCCGCACGATGGAAAAATAGTGAAAAGCCTTGCTGATTGTTTTTCATTGTGCGGCAATGCGAACGCGTCCACTCGGGGGCTGACGGCCCGCGTAGTTCAAGCACCAATCATTCGAGTTGTGCGGTATGGAATTTCTTCAATACTTCGGCGGTGTGTTCGAGCCGATTGCGTTGTTGCTTTTGGTCGGAGGCACAATCGGTGGCCTGATATTGGGGGCAACCCCCGGACTGTCGCCGACCATGGCCGTTGCACTCCTTATCCCCTTCACCTTCCATCTCTCCCCCACCCACGGCTTGATCCTGCTGGGTGCCGCCTACACCTCGACGGTTGCCGGTGGAGCTGTAAGCGCCATCCTCCTGAAGATACCCGGAGCCCCCGCCAATATCGCGACCGCGCTCGATGGCAACGCGATGGCGCGCAACGGCGATGGAACGCGCGCGCTGCAATTATCGTTCCTGGCATCCGGGGTCGGCGGCATCATCGGCGTACTGCTCTTGATTTTCCTGACCCCGGTGTTGGCGCAGTGGGCCCTCGCTTTCGGGCCATCGCACCTGTTCTGGCTGGCGATCCTGGGCGTGACGGTGATTGGCTCGCTGGACAGTCGCTCATTCGTCAAGGGGCTGCTTTCAGGCTGTATCGGCCTTTGGATTTCAATGATCGGCTACGACGATGTGCAGGGCGCCGAAAGGTTTATTTTCTCCGACGCCCTGACAGGCGGGGTCAGTATCATCCCCGCATTGATCGGCCTGTTTGCGATCCCTCAGGTCATGGAGATGTTCTCCAAGGGGCGTGAGGCGGCCGCCATCGAACAGGTTCGTGTCTCCAATTATCCCATCAGCCGCTCCATGGTCGAACTGTTCCAGAGCTGGCGCGCCCTCTCGATCGGCACGGTCCTAGGGTCTATCGTCGGCCTCATCCCAGGCGTCGGCGGACAGATCGCCGGTCTCGTCGCTTACGACCAGACCCGCAAGATGTCACCGCACAAGGCCAAGTTCGGCACCGGCCACTCTGAAGGTGTCATTGCTGCTGAATCTGCCAATAACGCCATGGTCGGCCCGTCGCTTGTGCCCCTTCTGACCTTATCGATCCCCGGCAGCCCGACCGCGGCCGTCCTCCTGGGTGGCTTGCTGATCCACGGCATCTTTCCCGGCAGCGATCTGTTCGACAATCACCCGCAGGTCGCCTGGACCTTCATCAACTCGATGCTGCTGGGCCAGGTCCTGATGGTAATCTTTGGTATTTACACCGCCGTCTGGGCCGCCCGCATTGCCCAGGTTCCACCATCGGTCATGGCCAGCGCGGTTTTGATCCTGGCCATCTTCGGCTCGTATTCCGTGCAGCTTTCGATGGGCGATGTCTACATCATGCTGGTCTTGGGCGTTGGTATGTTTTTCCTCGAGCGCTTCGGCTTCTCCGCAGCGCCCTTGGTCTTGGGTCTGATCCTCGGGCCAATTGCGGAAGCTAACTTCATCCAGGGCAACCTGATCGCAAACGCTCAAAACGGCCCGCTTGAATACTTCTGCACCGGCACGCTGAACATCTTCCTGATCGTCCTGGTCGTCGCCTCGATCGCCTACAGCTTCTGGTCCAATATGTTGGAAAACCGCAGCGCCGCGGCCGCTCGCAAAAAGCAGGAGTTGGCACAATGACCGCTTCGCGTCTCCAGCATTCGTTAATGGCCACCGCGGTCCTCGCTCTGGCGGCAACCGTGACCTGGCTCAGCTTCACGCAGGAACCGGCCGATGCCTTCCTGTTTCCCAGGCTGATCTCGGTCGTCTTCCTGAGTTTGGCTTTGTGGAATTTCGCCCGCGCGATGTTCGGCATGGCGCGGGTCGGAGAGGGGATTTCGGCGGACCTTGTAAAAAAAATCCTGCCGGGCCTGTTTGTGGCCATCGTGTTCGTGTTTTTCGCAGCCAAGTCGCTGGGCTTCTACGTCAGCTCAACGATCACATTCCTTCTGATCCACACGCTTTACGATCCGACTTCCCCCTACGAATTGAAGGGATGGCTTCGCCGGATCGTGACGACGGCGGTGTTCATGTCGGTCATCTACGCGCTGTTTTCGCTGCTGTTGAAGGTGCAGACGCCCAGAGGAATGTTCTTTTAGAAACTTCAGTAGCCGCATTGACAAGAATGCGGAGCTGTTAGTCGCCGGGCTCAATGCCCAAAGTTCGCAATGGAGGAACTGAACGATATGATGTTGCAAGCCATGAAGGGAGCCGCATGCGCCCTCGCACTGACGCTCTCGACGACCATAATGACGGCCCCCGCATCCGCCGAATTCCCCGAGCGCCCAATCGGCGTTGCGGTGTCCTATGGCGCCGGCGGTGCGACCGACTTCCAGGCGCGTATCGTGACCATGGTAGCCGGCAACAAGGACATGCTCGGACAGCCCATCTACATCGTCAACAAGCCAGGAGCTGGTGGACGTGTCGGATGGAATTGGTTTGCCTCCGAAGCGCCAAAAGACGGCTACATGATGTCGGCCTATAACGTCCCGCACTTCATTGCTCAGTCGATCAAGGGCAGCGTCAAGTATTCTGCCGACAGCTTCGAGCCGATTGCCAACTGGGGCGCGGACCCAGCCGTTGTCGTCGTCGGTAAGGACAGCAAGTTCAACACCATCCAGGAACTCGTCGAGTTCGCCAAAGCCAACCCCGGCAAGTTGACCTTGTCTGGTGCCGGACTGTTCGTCGGTCACCACATCGCCGCCCTTCAACTGCAGAAGGCCACAGGAACCAAGATGGCCTACATCCCCACCAAGGGTGGTGGAGCAGCAGCCATGAAAGCGGTCATCGCCGGTAACGTCCTGGCAGGCGTCAACAATCTCTCCGACGCCTATCGCGCCTTGAAGGCCGGTAACGTCAAGGTCCTCGGCGTCGCCGACCTTGAGCGGAACACCGAGTTCCTGCCCGACGTTCCAACATTGAAGGAAGCCGGCTACGACGTCGATAACTCGTCGGTTAATTTCCGTGGCTTGATGGTGCCCAAGGGGACCCCTCAGGACGTCATCGACAAGTTGGCTGCGACTGTTCCGAAAATGTTTGGTCACGCCCGCGTTGCCAAGCGAATGAAAGCTGGCGGATCGCCGATTAAGATCATGTCCCGCGAAGAAGTCCAGAAGATGTGGAAGGAACGCCAGACCTACCTGGACGAACTCCTCAAGGGCCTCTGACCCAGTGAGGGACCCCAACAGGATTTAACAATGTCGCGGCCGGCAGCAGTCGATGCCCGCTGGCCGCGGCACACCCAAACCAAGAGACCCAAATCATGACCGCCGCAACCAAAACCATTGATAAGACGGCCGAAGCAGTAGATCCAGCAGCCGCCGTTCGCGAAACCGTAACGCGCGCCCGCGCCGCCATGGAAGCCTTCGAGAACCACGATCAGGCCCGGGTCGATGACGCGGTCACGGCCTTGGCATGGTCGATCTACAAACCCGAGCACGCCGAAATGCTGGCCCGGATGGCGGTCGAAGATACCGGCCTGGGCAACGTCCCTTCCAAGATCACAAAGAATACCCGCAAGACCTTCGGCACCCTGCGCGATCTGCTCCGCGCCAAGACCGTCGGTATCATCGAAGAGCAAAAAGACCGCGGCATCGTAGTCTACGGAAAACCCGTCGGTGTTGTCGGCGCGGTCTGCCCATCGACGAACCCGGCGGCAACGCCCGTTAACAAGGCAATGATGGCCCTCAAGGGTGGCAACGCCGTTATCGTCGCGCCCTCACCAGCAGGCGCCCTGACAACCGCCAAGACCGTCGAGCTGATGCGTGCCGAACTGGAAAAAGCCGGTCATCCCGCAGATCTCGTGCAATTGCTGCCGATGCCGGTTTCCAAGGCCATGACCGAACAGATGGTCCGCCAGGTCGACTTGGCCGTCGTCACCGGTTCGCAAGACAACGTCCGTCGATCCATGCAGTCGGGCACCGTGACCATCGGTGTTGGCGCCGGTAACGTTCCCGTCATTATCGATAGCTCAGCCGAGCTCGATGACGCCGCTGAAAAGATCTGCCAATCCAAGATTTTTGACAACTCGACATCGTGTTCGTCTGAAAACGCAGTCGTGATCCTCGACGATATTTATGAAGATGCCATCGCAGCCCTTGAGCGTGCAGGCGGTTGGCGGTGCGATGCGGCCCAAAAAGACTCCGTCGCCAATACGCTCTGGGTCAATGGCAAATTGAACCGCCAGGTGATCGCCAAGGACGCAGCAATCGCAGCCGAAGTCTTCAAGCTGCCCGCTGAAGCGCGCACGAAGAAATTCTTCATGGTCGAAGAGGATGCCGTCGGCGGCAAGCACGGCTTCGCCGACGAAAAACTGTCGCTCGTCATCACCGTTTATCGGGCCCGCGATTTCGAGGATGCCAAAAACATTACCGCACAGATCCTCAATGTCACCGGCAAGGGCCATTCGGTCGGCATCCACACCAAGGACGAAAGCCACGCCGACGAATTGGCCCGCTCCAGTGAAGTCGTGCGCGTCCTGGTCAATCAGGCCCACACCTTTGGCAACGGTGGCGGTTTCAACAACGGCCTGCCGTTCACACTCTCTATGGGCGGCGGCACATGGGCTGGCAACACCATTGATGACAACTTGAATTATCGCTGCTTCATCAATGCGACGCGACTGGTCAGAACCATTCCAGAAGACAAGCCCGCCGAAGAAGAATTGTTTGGAGCCTACTGGTCCAAGTTCGGCAAGTAGCCGGTCAGCCATTCGGCATGCCTGACGCCCAAGTTGCAGTGAGCCCCGCATCACCTGTGAGAAGGCCAGGCTCGCCAGGACGCCGCGTTGCAAGCCAGACGCGTATCCAGTCGTCGTTTGTACCCAGTCATCGAACTGCCCAATAACAAGGAACCTGCGTGATGGATTTTGAGGAGCACGCTGCCAAACCTCTGCTCGCAGGCTACGGCGTCGCCGTACCCGCAAGCGAACTGGCGGACACGGCCGCAAAGGCCAAACAGGCCGCTGGCAATATCGGCCCTTGCGTCGTCAAGGCTCAGGTGCCGACCGGAAAGAGGGGCAAGGCCGGAGGTATAAAACTGGCTGCAACCCCGCAAGAAGCCGAAGCCCATGCAGCAAACATCATCGGCATGACGATTGGAGGCTGGCCGGTCGAAAAGGTGCTGGTTGAAGCACAAACCAAAATCGGTCGCGAGCTGTATGCAGCAATCGTCAATGACAGCGCCACGAAGGGCCCGATGCTGTTGTTCTCTCACATGGGCGGAATGGACGTTGAGGAGGCAGCCGAAAAAGACCCCGGCGCCATGCGCCGCCTCCCCCTGTCCATCACCACCGGACTGACACCCGATATCGCCAGAAATGCCATCAGCGGGTTGGAGCTAGACGGCGTCGCCAACGATTTGGTCGAAGCGCTGACGAACCTTTACAAGGCCTATCGCGGATTGGACGCCGAACTGCTCGAAATCAACCCTCTCGTGATTACTGAGGGTAACACGGTCGTTGCACTCGACTGCAAATTGACCGTCGATGACGGGGCGGCCCCGCGCCAGGAAGCAATCGTTCCGCTCGCCGCGCCGGAAAAATTATCGCCCATTGAGCGCAAGGCTGCCGAAGCCGGTCTCAAGTATATCGAGCTTGACGGCTCTGTCGGCGTCATCGCCAACGGTGCCGGTCTGACCATGACGACCATGGACGTCATCGCCCACTATGGCGGCCGCCCCGCCAATTTTCTTGAGATCGGTGGCGAGGCCTACACCAAAGCAAAAACCGCCCTCGAAATCCTGCTTGAGAACCCCAACATCAAGAGCCTGCTGGTCAACTTCTGCGGCGCCTTCGCACGAACAGATGTCATGGCCGAAGGCGTCGTTTCAGCCTGGAAGGAACTGAAACCCGACATCCCGATCTTCTTTACCATCCACGGCACCGGAGAAGACGAAGCCGTGCGCATCGTCAAGGAGCAATTAGGGATCGAACCATTCGACCTGATGGACGATGCGGTCAAGGCCGCCGTCGAAGCGGCGGCAGCGCCAAGCGTAGGGGGCAAGTCATGATCCCAAGAAAAACAAACCCGATCCTCGTCCAAGGCATCACCGGCAAGCAGGGCACGTTCTGGACGAAAGCGATGCAGGACTACGGCTCCAACGTCATCGCCGGCGTCAACCCCAAGCGGGCCGGCAGCGAGCATCTGGGCGTCCCCGTATTCGCGACCGCTCGCGAAGCTGCCAAATCAGCTCCCTTCGACATTTCCGTGATGTTCATACCGCCGATGATGGCCAAGACCGCTGCGATCGATGCCTGCGAAGCAGGTGCCAGGCTGCTGGTCTGCCTGACCGAGCACATCCCCTCCCACGATGTCATGGAGATGCACGTCGCGGCTTCGATCAACGGCACCCGCATCGTCGGGCCGAACACAGCCGGATTGGTGACCCCTGGCGAGTGCTTCGTGGGCATCATGCCGGCCTTCAACGACCGTGTCTTCAAGCCCGGCCGCATCGGCGTTATTTCGCGCTCGGGCAGCCTGGGCACCCTTGTTTCGCTGAATCTGACCCAGGCCGGTCTGGGCCAATCGGCATTCTACGGCGTCGGCGGCGATCCAATGATCGGCACCAACTCCGCCGATGCCCTTCGTATCCTGGACGATGATCCTGGTACCGATGCCGTTGTCTTGTGCGGGGAGATCGGCGGCAGCGCCGAAGAAGAAGCAGCCGACTATGCCAGCACAATGAAAAAACCGGTCGTCGCCTTCATCGCAGGCCGCCAATCGCCACCAGGAAAGAAAATGGGACACGCCGGTGCTATCGTATCTGGCGGCAAGGGTGATTATGCTTCAAAGCGCGCCAGCCTGGAAAAAGCCAACGTCCAGGTCGCCGACGCCCCCAGCCAGTTGGCGGGCCTTCTACACCGTCGACTGAACGCAGCATAGCCAGGTGAGATCACAGGAGCGATCAAACCTCCAGGTCCTTCCAATAGCGGCTCAGATCACGGCCCAGCAATTCAGACAAGCCCGCATTGCGCCGTGACAGATGTCGCAAAAGGTAATCTCGCGTCGCCGGCCTCATCGGTGGTGGACGCTTGGCCCGCAGCAATAGTGGGTTGATGTATTTGAAGTACCAGTAGTGGGCCTTGCCGCGGGCGTGATCCGCAGCCGAGTACTCCTCCGATTCCTGCATATGCTTGCGATACCGGTAGGCGATAATCTGCTGCCCGACCAGATTCAGTCCGCGCTGGGCGATGGGGCTAATCGGGTAGTAGGTGCGATTGTACCATGAGCTGTTTTCACTAACGCTCATTCGCGAGGCGCCAAGAAAATCCGTAAGCTCGTCGATTGTCGCTTGCTGGTTGGCAACGAAGTCTTCGAAAATCACAACCTTGATGCGATTCTGGGGCACATGTTCCATGAACCGTTTCAGGTTTGCCAGGTAGGATGAGCCCAGAATAATCGCCGGGATCTGCGTGATCGCCTTTTCGAACGATAGCGATGTGCGCCCTGTATTCATGATGTGCCAGTATTGCGAATAGGCCCGCTCGACGGGATGGCGCAGCATGAAGATCAACTTGACGTCGGGCAGCATCTTGGCAATGCGCGCTGCGGCAACCTCTGAGTAAATATAGGTGGTGCTGTCCTCACCGATCAGAGGACTATCGCTCGCACACTGAAACCGCGACGCATACCACCGCGCATTGTTGCCCGCCGCGTCTTCTGGGTCGAACCACTGCAGATCTCCTTTCGAGAGATGAAAAAAGTCGGCGTGGTTCACCGGTTCATCGGAATCGAAAAACGCCACCTCCTGCTCGGGCAGTGCGATATCGGCGTGTTGGTTGAGGATAAAGTGGATCGATGACGTTCCGCACTTGGGCGCACCGCCGATGATAAAGTCCGGCAGCCGTCTTGGCCCACCAGCCGAAGGCGTCTTGGCGTCATCGATGCCCTTCTTTTCTGCCACCAAACCGATACTCACAACCTGATCCATCTTCGACCTGCACATCTCAACATCAAACTACCGCCACGCGTATTGGCGGCGGTAAAGCCCTGCCATTTTGCGGATTGTCGTCAGCGGCGGACAAGAAACTCCACCCTCCCGGCTGGTGTCGCCCCGGTCTGCCATGATCTGGTGCCAGTGCGCTTTAAGAGATTTCACGCTGTATTGCTCGGCGACGATGTCCCGTGCGGCGTCCACCCTCAACCTTGTGGCTGTCCGGTCTTCGGAAAGCCGCGCAACAACATCGGCAACTTCGGCGGGCTGGCAGTAAATCCCAACAGGTCCGAAGTTTTGCTCCAGCTTTGGGTCGAGGATGCAGACAGCTTTCATCAGCGCGGCTTCTGCAACCGTGCGCCCGAAACATTCCATCCAGCGACTGGAATGAAAATAGGAAAACACATCGAGCCGTTCGAGGAATTCGGGAACGGGCTCAGCGTTGAACTCCAATATTTCCCACTTCGAATGGTCAACGCCCAACCGGTCCAGGTGGTCGAGCGGGCAGCCCATCACACGAATTCGGTGACCGCTTGCCGCCGGCAGGCCGGCTTCAATTTCTGGAGCGCTATCCGACCACTTGAGCGGGTCGACGCGCCCATGCCGCCCGATGACGATTTCATCTTGCGAAAAGATTTTGCGTTTGGGGTGAAACCCTTCAATCGCAAAATGGTTCGGCCAGTCGTTTCTGGTCAGGCGCACAAATGGCGCAAAGCTGCGTAGCTGCCTGCGGACCGCCTCCGAAATCGGTGCAACGAGTGGTGACACTCCAAACGATTTATGAATTCGCCGGAGTGTCGCCAGAGGATCGTATTCCAAAGAGCCATCGCCCCGGAAGGGAGGATGATGTGCTACCAGCGCGCTGACATCGGCGTGAAGGTCCCCACCTTCCTCAATTCCGAAAAAGAAGGTTAAGGGATGGTGGAAGAAGATTGTGCCCGCCCTCGCGGAAGACCCAGGCGCAAGCCTTGCAACACCGGGCAGGTCGAACAGGTCATTGAATCTGGGGTCGGTGAAATCGCGCTCATCGTTCAAAAATGCCGATCTGACAGGCATCAGGCCGACCCGCGCGCCAAGGGCCGAAAAGCCGCGTACATCGGTCTCCAACGCCGCCAGCGTGCCACCGGCAAAGCGGCTGTCTGCGACCATTACTATGTCTAGGGACTGTTGTGGCATGCGCCCTGGTTTGTGCTATGCAATAATTCGGTTGGCCCGGTTGCCGTCATCGCGGCAATCTACCTGATATATCGGTTTGGGTCCGCTTACTTCAACTTACAGCGCTCTCATTAGGTCGGTGGTTTTTCCGTGCAGCTTGGCAAACGCCCTTCCGTTACGTCCACCAATGGGCGACTGCAATATTGTGCGTCGCCTGCCCGCCCCTGTCTTGCTGATTGCTCACTTCTAGCGGCTAATAGCGCTGCCACCATGGCGCTACAAGTCAGGGGCGCGTGCTAGATGACAGCAGAGATTTCGAAGGCGGCAAACCCTTTTACCCCGCAGAATCGCCCAAGCCCCCAAGCGACAAAACAGGCTCGGCCAGCAAACAAGTTGGCCGTCATTGCGGTTCGCCGCCGGCTTGATGGAATAAACACCGGCGCATTCGAATACCTGGCGCTGTTGCTGCGGGAATTGGTTGCTGCTGGTTACCGAATTCGACTGGTGTTCGCCCCGGAAAGTTCGTTTGGCGGCAGCCCGGTTGCCATGATCGCTCCCCAGTTCAAGGCCTTGTCCGAAGATGTTATCTGGCAGCGCACACTTCGCATCGGTCGCTGCTATATCAGCCTCTCGCCCAGCGTCTATAGGACCGCCCTCACCCGTATCGCAGCCGAAATTTCAAGTCTCGTCAGCCGCCAGAAGAACATGGGCCCCTCGCGCTCTTCGCGCCCGCTCGATGACGGCGAATTAAGCGAATTGGCCGTCCAGGTCAGACAACTCGCGCCCGATCTCGTCGTCGCAGAGTATAGCTCCCTTGGACCCCTCCTTGAGAAACTTAGCGATGGAAATTTCGTTCGCGCAGCCTTTCTCCACGATCTGTTTGCCTTGCGCGCCCAGGCGCTGCGAACGGCCAAGCTGGGGCTCGACGTCGCAAGCGTCACCATGAAGGAAGAAGTGGCGCGCTGCCAGGCCGCCGACCTGTTGATTTACGCATCGGCTTCCGAGCTGCAGCGCATGGCCCCGCTACTGCCAGACCGGCGTCACGTCTGGCTACGTCCGAAGATCAATCTGCCCGAACAAGAACTGATGCAGCCGGAATTGGAGGCGGCTCGCGCGGCCGTCGCCGATCCATCCGCGATCAGATCGCCAAGGGTCTTCATGCTTGGCGTTTCCCACGCTGGCAACCTCGATGCCCTCCGCTTCCTGATGGACGAAATCTGGCCGCTCGTCATCAAGGCCCGCCCACAAGCGCAACTGGTCGTCGCCGGCACCATTTGCGATCATGCTGACGCCAATTGGAGGTCGGCTCCCGGTGCCAACTTCGTCGGCCACCAGGAACACCTCGCAGAATTCTGCGGACCCGACACAATCGGCATTGCTCCAGCCAGAGTCGCCAGCGGCATCTCGGTGAAGGTTGTTAAATACATTCAACTAGGAATGCCGACTGTTGCCAGCGATCAGGCCCTTGCAGGATTTAGCGGTTTGATCGACGATCTGATCGAATGCGCCAGCGATGCCCAAAAGTTCGCCGATGCGATTGTCCGTTTGATTGACGACAGGGAGCGCCGATGCACGCTGGCGCAACGCGCAGCAAGCGAAATTCAATCCCGCTTCGACAATGCCGAAGTCCGCAACGCCTTACTCGATCTGGAATGCCACCGGAATTCGACGACGGCAGGATCAAATAATACGGCAGATCACGTCAAACCCTGCCAGTCCCCTCATGACCCCGATTGATGCCGCGACAGCGGCCGCGCGGACGTTTGATTTGTGCATCGTCGGCGCCGGCCCCGCTGGCCTGGCACTCGCCCTGGCTTACGCACGAAGCGGCAAAACCACCCTCGTCGTCGAACAAGGTGGCCCCCACCCTTCGCCGCAAACCGATGACCTGGTAGGCGCTGAAATCGTCGAACCATCCACCCATGTGCCCCTTGAGGAAGCCATCTCTCCAGCGATTGGCGGCACCTCGCACCGCTGGGGCGGACGCGTGGTTCCTTTCGACCGTTGCGATTTTGAGAATTCCGATAGCCCGCCCGACCGTGGTTGGCCCATTGCCTTTGAGGACTACGAAAAATGGGTCGCCCCGGCCGCCCGTCTGCTTGGCTGTGAGGAAGGCTTTCGCACTTCACAGGCACCAGGTTGGGAGAAGGTCGAAGGGTTGCAAACCGACACGGTCGAGCAACTTAGCCCTGCCGTAGACGTCTCCCAAATCAACCAGGCAGCCTTAGATGACACGCCAGACCTGCACATCCTCTCTCAGGCCGTCGCCGTTGGTTTCGAATGGGAGGAAGGTGCTGGAGGTGGGCAGTCTGCCACCGTCGCCGCATTGAACGTGCGATTGACCAATTCGCAAGCCCTTGGCGAACAGGTCACCCTCAAGGCAGGCCAATTCGCGATTTGTGCCGGCGGACTGGAAACCACGCGGCTGTTGCTGATCGAGCAGCAGCGCAACCCTTCTCTGTTCGGCGGGCCAGACGGGCCGTTGGGCAAGTCCTATATGGGCCACCTGACCGGCTCAATTGCTCAGATCCGGTTCAACCACCGCAAAGGACACGCTCCCTTCGGCTATTGCAAAATCAAAAATTGCGGGCTGGCGCGCCGCCGCTTCACGTTGAGCCCGCCTGGCCCCGCAAACATCGCCTTCTGGGTCGAGAACCTGCCGATGCGCGATGCCAGGCACGGCTCAGGCGAGCTATCCTTGAAATACCTGCTTCTGCAATCGGCCGCGCTGGGTCGAACAATGATTTCAGACCCACTGCGGAAGGCTGCGGTGTCAGGTGGCAGACGAGATGTCGGTGCGCACATCGGCAACGTTTTACGCCAACCGCTTTCAAGCATCAGCAGTGTCGCATCTGCCGTCTACAGCAGGTTGGCTGTAGCCGAACGACCGCATGATAAGCTCCTGGACAGCTCCAATCGAACGTATCAACTTCGCTACCATGCCGAGCACGTTTCGAATGCTGAAAGCAGGGTAGGGCTGAGCCAACGAACCGATCACTTTGGCCGCCCGCGCCTGCGTCTAAATCTTCACTTCAACGAGCGCGACTATCGCGCAGTGCTCAATGCTCATGAGCGGTTGCTGGCTGCCATTAATCCTTCGTCACTCGCGACCATCGCTTACACCGACCAACAATCCGCGTTGATTGAAGCTATCCGCCAACAGGCCCGCGACGGTTATCACCAGATCGGAACCACGCGCATGAGTGCCAGTAATTCGAGCGGTGTTGTCGACCCCGACTGCAAGGTGCATGGCACGGCGAACCTTTTCATCGCCTCCGCCAGCGTCTTTCCGGTTTCCAGTCAGGCCAACCCAACCCTGAGCATCGCAGCCCTGGCGCTGCGCCTTGCCAACCATCTCCTCAAGTGAGTGTTTAAGGCTACCGCCCAAACAGCTATGCTACGGGCATCTCAGGACCAATGCATCGCGCCTCCAAATTCCGCGCCCATCAACCAGTCGAGTTGAAACGCCAATGAAGCCAATTCCTCTAAAGGATGCGATCTCTCGAACCTGGGATGTAGTTCTTGTGGGCACAGGGTTTGCAGCCTTCTTCTTCGCCCATGCTCTGAAGGGCCGCGGCCTGTCGGTCCTGTTTGTCGAACGCGGCCCTTTCATTGATCGCGACACCCAGTTGCGCAACCGTCACAAACCAGCCCGTTATACCAAAATCGCCCAGGAGAACCGCTCCGAGATCGCCAAGGATTGGATCGTCCTGCATCAATTCGGCGGCTGTTCGAACTGCTGGTGGGGCAATACACCCCGCTTCCATCCAAACGATTTCCAGCTCAAAACCAAGTACGGCCGCGGTCAGGATTGGCCCATCGCGTATAGCGACCTGGAGCCTTATTACGCGCGGGCCGAAAGCATCATGGATGTCGCAGGTGGTGGCTCGGACGACTTTCTGCCACGCAGCGCCCCGTATACCTCCAAGGGGCATGTGCTGACGCGCGCCGAGCGCCGCTTGCGCGCCCATGACAACCGCTGGGTCCCCATGCCCACAGCCCGCAGCAATGGCGAAACGCGAACGCAATGCTGCACCAGCGGCACCTGCAAGCTATGCCCCGTCGATGCTAAGTTCACCATTCTCAATGCGCTGCCGCAGATTTCGGGCAAGGGCTACCACTACGTAACCGGTCTGGACTGTCGCCGACTGATGATGCACGGCGGTCGCTGTAGCGGTGTAGTGGCTCGCGCTCAGGACGGTCGGGACGTCGAAATCAAGGCAGGCGTCGTGGGACTTGCCGCCAACGCCATTTCCAATAGCGCCATCCTTTTAAGGAGTGGCCACCGTCCCAGTTTGGTGGGCGCTGGCATCCACGAGCAGGCCAGCCAATATGTTTGGATCGATATCCCCTTCGACAATTACTACGGCGGGACCTCGACGACCGGCGCGGGTTACGTCGAATACGATGGCGAGTTTCGCTCGCAGGCTGCTTCGATCTTCATCGAAAGCTGGAACGCGCCACCTTCGCTGCGTCTCGAACGCGATAAATGGCTGCAACGTCTCAAGCTGAAGTTCATCGCCGAGGACCTGCCCAAGTCCGATAACCGCGTCGTCTTGCAAAACGACGAAGCCAAGGTCATTTGGACGGGCCACAGCGCCTATGCCTATGCCGGCCTGAAGCGCATGCACGAACGCTTGCCAAAGGCCTTGCCTTTCGCCCACCAGGTCACCCGCGTGGGCAAGTTTGAGCCAACCGAATCCCACATCCAGGGCGGCACGCCGATGGGGGCGGGCCGTGAAGGTTCCGTTGTCGATAGTTTCAATCGACTGTTCGACATGCAGAACGTTTATTGCCTGGGTGCCGGCGTATTTCCCTCTTGCGCTGCCGCCAATCCAACCCTGACCTTGAGTGCGCTTTCCCTGCGTGCGGGAGGTAACCTTTGAAACCGATCAAGCGACGCACATTCATTCTGGGGTTCTTGGCGACAGGCATTGCGGGGATTGCTCTGCCCCCAATGGCAACCGGAGGCGTCCGGGGCCATTTGCACCGGCTGTTGAGCGGGCAGTTCGGTGAAGCGATCCTAGGCGTCGAGGGCGTGCATGACTTCGTAGATGAGTATGTTGCCCAGCTTGGCGGCTCGAATACGTTGAAGAAGACGGTCGCCCACCTCTACTTCAGCTACTTCGGACCGCAAATCGTGCCCTATTCCGGATTGAAGGAATTCGAGGACGGCTTCCTGGTGACGATCCTGACGCGCAGCAACATCATCGCCGTCGCCCAGGGCCGCCAGGCGACGCTGCAATACCACAACGTCAATCCCTACGACCCGACTTGCGGCAGCTACTTATCTGCGGCCGCCGAAGATGGTCCGGGCGACGAAGTATGATTGCGCTCGAAGCTTTGGCTGGCAGACTCCAATAGCCGTGCAGCCACGCTGACATCGCACCACGATCCTAACCCAGGTCCGCTCCCAACCCGCAATGCTTGATAACCTTGCGCGCAACGCTGGGCGCCGTTGTAAACTTCGTAGCCGTGACCGTGACAAGACCTTCCGGCCCACCCGATGCACCGTGGTCGTAGATGATCTCATTGTGCACCAGGTCCGTCCCCTGGCTGCTTCGCGCAGGCAGCAGTCCCGATGTGACCTCGACAACGTGTTCGGGGCGCGCGCCAAGGTCGGGCACGCTGTCATTCAAGGCGCAAAGAAACGCATCGATCGCTTCTGGCGGCACCACGTCGTCTGGCGTTGCGGCATTTCCTTTTCCAGGAACGTACCAGGTGCCAGCAAACGTCCGCCCGCCATCAGGGTAGAGGAATAGCATCGGGCCGCTCTTTCCCGGTGGCGACACCGATATCCCACAACGTGCAGGCGCAGGGCGTTCCAGCAGGACGTTGAATGCCAGCACTGGATGGAAAAGCTGCGCCCGAGACCGGTCGAATTTTTCCGCCAGCCTGGCGTTCTCCTGGCCGCAGGCCACGATCACCCGTGGCGCAGCAAAGTCACACAGAACACCGGTCGGCGTATCGCGGGCGCTGATGCCGGCAACCTTCCCATTCTCAACGACGAGTTCGGTGGCTTCCATGTTTTCAATGATCTTGGCACCCAGGCCGCGAGCATCGTCTGCCAACTTCTCGAACAGGCGCGCGGTGTCGGTCACCACGGCATCATGCCAGAGCGCGCCGCCGGTTAAGCTTTCCTGCCTCACGCCGGGAAACATTTCTATTGTTTCGCCACGGCTCAGTAAGCGCCCATCCCGCAACCGGCAGTCTCCCCCGGTTGTCGCGCCCCCCGATTGCGTTATCAATTTCGTGACCATGAACGCCGCCCGGAAAACAGAACCCCGCTTCAAGCCCCGCCCGTAAAGCGGCATCAGGAAGCCTTGCGGCTCGACATGCGCGCGGTAGTTGCTAAGGAACCATTGCCGGTCTTGTGCGGACGAACGCATGCGCGCCAGATCGAGGGACTGAAGATAGCGCAACCCGCCGTGCAGGATCCGGTACCAATTCGCCGACGTTTCCCCACCCAGCCTGCCGCGCTCAAGCAGCAGCACCCGATGCCCCGCCCGTGACGCCTCAAGGGCGATCAGCAGGCCCTGGATGCCGCCGCCAACGACGATGGCGTCAAACATCACGTCAGCTTCGCCTTGATTATATCGACCGGAGGCCATAGGGGTGCTCGAGTTGTTATTCGACGCAATAGCGTCGGCTTATCATATGTCCAAAGGCTTAGGTACCTAACCCATCGCCCCACGGTGAACGGTCCGATGAGGCGCCGTCTATCGATCCACCCAGCCCAACAGGGAACCAACTGACAGTGACTGCCGATCGCAAAGCTCCAACCGACAGTTCGCTAGTCGATGCCCATGTCCATCTTCATCCTGGCGTCGCCCCCGCCGCGGTCCTCAATGCCGCTGTGCAGAACTTCACCATCTGGCGCACGCATCTGGGGCTTAATTCGGAACCGCACGGCGTGCTGATGCTGACCGAAATGTCCGGTGTAAACGCTTATGAAGCGCTCAAGGACTCCCCGCCCGCCGACTGGCAAACCTTGCCAACCAACGAGGATGTATCGCTGAGATTGGTGCATAGCTCTGGCGCCGAACTGCTCGTGATCGCAGGCCGCCAGATCGCCACGTCCGAAGGCTTGGAGGTCTTGGCGCTGGGGACGCTTACGCAATTCAAGGATCGCACACCGATAGCCGATGCGGTCCAGGCAGCAAGCGCAAGCGGCGCGTTGGTCGTCATCCCCTGGGGTGTTGGAAAGTGGCTTGGCCAGCGCGCCAAACTCATCGCCCAATTAATCGCGGATCACCAAACCTATCCCGGGACCTGCTTCGCAGATACCGCAAACCGCCCCGCAATGTGGCCCTACCCCAAGCTCCTAAAGATGGCTGAAGCGGGCGGTCGATTGGTCCTACCCGGCAGCGACCCTTTGCCGATTTCTGGCGATGATGCGCGCGCAGGCAGCTATGGATTTGTCGCCAGCGTCAATCTGAACGCCCCTGAGCCATTCAAGACCCTGCGCGGCTGGCTTGCTTCACTCGATCGTTCACCGCAGGCTTTCGGTTCGGTAGACGGCACGTTCAACGCCATCAAGCGGCAAGTCGCCCTTCGCCTCGATAAGCGCTGAGCCGTACAGCAATGCTGGGCATGATTTCCAGGTGGAGGATCTCTACTTGACCGGGCCCGCTACCTCACAGAGCCTGCTACTTCGCAGGGGCTGGGTCCAGCCGCCGTCCCCGCAAGCGCGGCGCGATCTCGCCGTCGATGAAACCCAGAAGCTTTCGCGAGTAGGCGTCCCGGCTGAACTCCTCCCGGACCCTCTTGCCTGCAGCTTCCGCAATGCGGCTTCGCAAGGAGGCGTCGGCAAGCAACTTTTGCAACCCCTCCCCCATAGCCTCAGGTGTCGGCTCGACCAGCATCGCAATGTCGTCATCAAGCACCTGCGTATGCGTTGGAAGCCGCGTCGCCAGCAAGGGGCGGCCACTATCGAGATAGGAATAAACCTTCATAGGCGTATTGCGCCCCTGCGTGCGCGGCGACACCACGATGCTGGCCTGCGCCAGATACTCGCCAAGCCGGTCGACGGGGCGCGGCCCCAGTAGCGATATTTTTTCGCTCGCCCCCAACGCCGCCACCTTTGATTTCGCGGCGGCAACGTGATCATCGCTGCCCCCGATAATAACGAGGCGGCCATCGGCCCCCTTTCCGCTTGCCAGCGCGAACCCATCGATCAGCAGATCGACACCCTGGTAGGGTTCCAGATTTCCTACATACATCACAACAGGTTCGGCAAACCGGCAGTCCTCGGGCGCATCCACCGGTTCGGCTTGCTCAATCAGCGTCACGTCTTCAAGTGTTTGCACTGGGATCTTCGGCGCGTACTCCCGCATCAGGTCTTCCAATGCCCGGCAACAAGTGATCGCACCGATACTGGAGCGCGCAGCCAGGCCCTCCGCACCAGAAAGCGCGCGAAACAACCAGCCTGGCAACTTGTGCTTGTCGTTGATCTGCTCGGGAATCGAGCTATCCATGTCGTAGATGTAGGGAACCCGGAAAATCGGTCTCAGAACCATCGCCATGAAGGCGGATTCCTCAATCGCCAGCACCACGTCGAAACGCCTGGTTGCAAGCGTCCAGGCGGCTTTTGGAAACATCACCGTGTCGCAAACAACCTTCTTCAGCGAAAAACCAGGCGGCATGTTCGACGTGCCAGGAATACGCGGCACGCGCGAAAACGTCGCGCCGGAAATCTCGACGTCCTCGCCTTCAGGGTAGACCAGCGCATGAACGCTATGGCCGGCCTCCGTCAACGTTTCGATCAGCATGCGCGTGGCAATCGGTGTTCCGCGATGAACGAAGAACGGTTGAGGTGCAAGGATAAGAAAGCGCAGGCCCATCAGGCTTCCCGGCCTCCGTCAATTCGGCGCGCCCTGGCGATCACCGGCGTGCCGATCCACGACGCCAGTCCCAATAGCCGCAAGCCGCCCTCCAGAAAGCGAGACACCCCCGGCAGCTTCAATGCACGATGGACCGCCATCGGCAGAACGAACTGACCGTAGTTGGCATCCACTCGAAAACCGTTGGCTTCGAATTCTTGCTCAATGTCACGCTTGTTCACAACGCGGAACCGCCGCGTATCTCCTTCAAAACCCTTCTTCAATCCAAACAACAGCGGCGCAAGTGCATTGGAGCCACCCGGAATGGCGAAGTCGACGATCACCGCATCATCTGAAGCCCGGCACAAGCCCTTGATAAGCGCCTTCCAGTCGTCGACGTGGGAGATCATTCTCACCGCGACAACGACATCATAGCCGCGCTCCGCAACCGGAGGGTTGCATAAATCTCCCAACACGACCTTCAGCTCGTCACCGCACAAGCGCCGGGCGCGGGCTACGGCGTCTTCTTCGCTCCCAAGAACAGTTACATCGCAACCGTCTTCCAACAGCGGCACCGCGACTTGAGCATGTCCGCCGCCTACATCAAGCACCCGTTTGCCGGGAAGGCCGACAACCAAGCGCCGGATCGCCTTGGTCTGGACCGACAGCAAATACCGCCCGGCCGGCCCCTCGAAGCGCTTGGCATAGGTATCCGACGACGAGTCCACATCCGGTTGCGGTTGTCCTGCCCCACCGGCCTGTGCCGGCGCTGCGTCCTGACTGGTTTGAGTTGCCACCGTCAAACAGCCTCCTTGAGCGCAGCTTTGGACGGCGCCAGAAGTCCCTCGTCGCGATACCATTGTGCGGTTCGCTCCAGCCCATCGGCCAACGCCACCTTGGGCTCAAATCCCAACAGGCGCTTGGCTTTGGCATTGGAAAACGCCCGCGCCTTGGTGAAGAACTCGCAACGGCGCCGATGCAGCGGTGGATCGATGCCAATCGGACGGCACAGAAATTCGCAGACTGTTGCCGCAGCCAGCAACGGGGCGATGGGAAGCTTGCCCGAAGGCGGGCGAACACCAAGCGTTACCGCGGTAAGGCGCACCAGCTCATTCAATGTCGTATAATCGTCTGAGGCGATCAGAAACGTCTCACCGATCGCGCCTGGATGCTCGCCGGCCAGCACGATGCCTTCGATCATGTCGTCGATGTAGGTCATATGATAGGCGATGTCGCCTGAACCGAACATCCAGAATGCACCCGATTGAATGGCGCGAAACAGCTTCAAGAACCGCAGGTCACCGGGCCCAAAGATGCCGGTTGGCCGAACGATTGAAACCGGCGCGCCGTCATCGATTGCAGCTTGCGCGCGCCGCTCGCCCTCAAGTTTCGAAAGCTGATAGATGTCGCCAGGGTTGAAGGGTGTTTCTTCGTTTGCAGGGATTTCCCGAACGTCTCCGTGCACGCCGCAAGTGCTGCAATGAACGATCCGCTGGACATCATGCTTGCTCGCGGCATTCAGAATGTGCGTGACGGAGTCCGCATTCACTTTGTGGTAGTAGCTGTCAGGGTGGTTCGCCGTCCGGTAGACTGCAGCAATGTGGAAAACGTGGGAACAGCCAACAACGGCCTTGTCGATATCAGCAGCATTTCCAACATCGCCCTGGACGATTTCGATGCCCGCAGCGCTAAGGGCTCCGGCAGGTTTTGATTGAGTATCACGAACAAGGGCGCGCACGGCATACCCGCGCTGGACAAGAGTGCGCGCGAGATGCCCGCCGGTGAAACCAGTGCCGCCTGTAACAAGAGCGCGCTTCATATGCAGTACCTTTACCTGACCTTGAAATGCGGCCGCCAAATCGACCCTGGCGGGTTGCCCCAGCTTTCTGACCTATCCGCCATGAGCTCGCCTAATCTAACCCATGGGCGCAATGACGGTGCGCAAAGTACGGCAAAAAATGATTTGTTATGAATCTACTGAACACGGTTAAGTTAACTCCAGACTCACGGTTGCTTGCAGCAGCCTGCTTTCCCACTATCATCGGGCAGCCCTTCCAAGCGGGCATTTACAAAATATTTAACTGCGGGCGGTGGCCGCTGTAGTCAAGCGCGGCCTTTTTATCTAAGCAACTACAGCATGTGTGACGCCATTGGTTTATTCTGGCGATGGCGAAATCCTTTTTCTGGACGAGAGTTGAGTATGCGTATTCTTGGTATCACCGATGGGCAGACCTCCGGGGCAGCGATTGTTGAAGACGGTCGGATTGTTGCCGCGATCAACGAAGAACGCATCCGCCGGATCAAGATGGCCCGCGGCTTCCCTTGGGACTCCATCAAGGAAGCCATGCGGTTAGCCAACGTCACAGCCGGCGACATTGATGTCGTGGCGCTTGCCAACGTTAACATGGAGTTGCGTGAAAAGGTTGATGGCTGGCCGGGCTGGTTCCAGGCTCGAAGTCAGGATGCCGACCTGCACAGCGCATTCTTTCAACTCGCCTCGCGTTTCGGTCATGTCGCCATCGACGTACCCGGCGTTAAGCAGGCCTACTACGGTTTGCGCACACCCGCCTATATGCAGCGCCGCCGGCGTATCAAGGAAATCCTGCAATCGGATTTCGGCATCAACGCTCCGGTTGAGTTTATCAACCACCATTACGCCCACGCGACATCGGGATATTACACCGCCAATTTCAAGGACGCGCTGGTCGTGACCATGGATGGCGGCGGCGATGGCCACTGCTCGCATATTTACGATGTGCGGGACGGCAACTTCGAACTGCTCAATACTGCCGATTCCTACAACTCAGTCGGTAATTATTATGCATACGTGACAGCGCTGTGCGGCTACAAGGCAAAGCGCCACGAAGGCAAGATTACAGGCCTGGCCGCGCGCGGTGAGCCCAAGTATCGCGATTTGTTGCGCAACATGATCACCTGCCAAGACGGCAAGCTCCTGAACAAGGGCAAGGTCTTGTTCAGCACCGCTTTGAAGAAAATCTCATCAGCGCTCCCCGACGGCTGGACACACGAAGATCTTGCCGCCTCGATCCAGCTTGTCTGCGAAGATATCGCCAAGGACTATGTCGGCTATTGGGTCGACAAGACCGGCCATTCAAACGTCGTCCTCACCGGAGGATTGTTCGCCAACGTCCGCATCAATGAGGAAGTCCACTCCCTGCCGAAAATCGCCAACACATTCGTCCATCCCGGCATGAGCGATGAAGGTCTGGCCGTGGGCGCGGCATTGGCCGCATTCGGAGACAACGCAAGAAAAACCAACCAAACCTACACGCCAACCGAGCTGCCATCGGTCTACCTGGGCAATGAGTACAGCGATGCCGAAATCGCCGAAGCACTGTCTCTTGCCGGCCTTAAAGCCCAGCACTTCCCCGGTGAAGTCGAACCGGAAATTGCCGACAAACTGGCCAGCGGCAAAGTCGTTGCCCGCTTCAATGGCCGCATGGAGTACGGACCGCGCGCATTGGGCAATCGCACGATCATGTATCAGCCAGGCGATCCATCTGTGAACGACTGGCTCAACGAACTCCTCAAGCGCACCGAGTTCATGCCATTCGCCCCCTCCTCACTGGCCGAGCACACCCAGCAGCTTTACGAGAATTCAAAGGGGGCCTGCGACACCGCCCGCTTCATGACCGTCTGCATGCATTGCACGCCCTGGATGATGGAGCGGTGTTCAGGCGTCGTCCACGTCGATGGAACCGCCCGCCCGCAAATCGTCCGTAAACAGGACAACCCTTCCTACCACCGCATCATCTCCGAATATTATGAGCGCACCGGCGTACCCGTCGTGATCAACACATCCTTCAATGTCCATGAAGAACCCATCGTGCGCACACCCGATGATGCCATTCGCGCATTCCTCGACAGTGCCCTCGATTATCTGGCGATCGGGGACTACCTGGTCGAAGGCCCGGTGGGCAGCGCTGAGACGCGCAAGAAGTGGGAAGGCAAGAGCAAGTGGGGACATGCCCGGCACGCCGAAACGGCGAGATAGCCTCGCCGTGATCCGGGCCCCGTCTGATGCGCTGGCCAACAGCAAAATGCCTAGCCGGAACGGCCGGTCGGCAGGCATGCTCGCCTTCGTTCACCGCCCAGCCCTGTTAGCGAATTAGGTACTCATGGCAACGCGCCTGGTCAGTTTCACACTAAAGGCCCTGCTCGGAGTACTGCTCCTGGCAGCCGTCCTGTTGTGGAACGACAACTGGAAAAGCCTGGATGGAATTTTCGCTGGCATCGAGCCGGCCTACCTTCCGCTTCCGTTCATCGCCACGTTTGTTCTTTTGGTCGTTAGCTGCCTGAAGTGGAACCTGTTCCTGCGCCAGACCGGCGTAAACCTCCCCTTCAGGCGTCTGGTGTCGCTTTACCTGATAGGCATGTTCTTCAACAACTTCCTGCCCGGTACGTTCGGTGGCGACGTCGTGCGCGGTTTCGTGCTCGGCCGTCAGATCAATTCGCAGGCACAATCTGCAATGAGCGTCGTCATGGAACGCGTCACCGGCCTCATTGCGCTGGCCATTCTGTCGATCGTCTGCATTGCCTTTCAACCCGAATTGCTGTCAAGCCCGATCGTCGCTGGCGCCGTCGCTGCACTTGCCGCTGGCTGCCTTGTGTTTATTGCCATGTTCGTTTCTCCGGCCCTGGGCGAAGCCATGATCGCGCCGTTGAATCTGTTTGGCCGCGATAACGCCGT
The DNA here is from genome assembly GCA_022600345.1 of Alphaproteobacteria bacterium. Classification (GTDB taxonomy): domain Bacteria; phylum Pseudomonadota; class Alphaproteobacteria; order Rhizobiales; family Hyphomicrobiaceae; genus Filomicrobium. The sequence goes on from JAHZKP010000064.1 coordinate 53,735, forward strand.
CGTCACGTTTCTGCGAAAACTGAATGCCCAGATCGGCCGGTTCCGAACGTCCTATTCGCTCCTTGCCGGGGCGATGGCCTATTCGTTCCTGTTTCACGTCCTGGCGGGGGTGAATGTTTACGTCTCCGCCATGGCAATCGGCGTTGAACTGGATTTCCTGGCAACCCTCGCCCTTACCCCGATCATTCTGGTGATCTCAAGTATCCCGATCACCACCAATGGCATCGGGCTGTGGGAGTGGGCCTATTCGCTCTATCTGGTGCCCGCTGGCGCCAGCGCGGCCGAAGGGCTGGCGGTCGCCTTGACCATTCGCGCCGCCGCATTGCTGACCTCCCTTCTGGGTGGCCTTTTATTCGCACTCGAACGAGGTGCGCACGCCAGCGCCCCTGAACCAGGAGAACGCTCTCCACCAACGACACACGGGCAGCCATGAAATATCTCACGGCAACGAAACTGATCATTGCCGCCACGGCCGGGTTGCTTTTTCTGGGCACTGCCGCAGCCGTCTACAAGTACCGCTGGCCGATCTATATGGCTGGGTTGAAGCACTTCGTTTATCCGCCGATGGGGCCATCCCAATTGGGCGACGGGCGCAAGGCAACCAAGATCACCTTGTTCCACCCCGGTGGGATGATCAAAGACCCCGACGGCAATATCTTCATCGCCGACCGGGGTGAGAGCCGAAACGGCAGGCCGTTTCAAGGCTCGCTCATCTGGCGCATCGATCCTGAGGGCAATGCCGCAATCATCGCCGGTACCGGTGAAAAGAAAAAGCTGCCTGGAAACATTCGCGCGCTCGATGCCGATCTCAGGTCGGTGGAACGCATGCAGTTCGACGATCAGGGCCGCCTCATTTTCATCGATCATAAATACGGGATCATTTGCCGGCTGGAGGCCGACGGCCGGCTCACCCGCATCGCCGGCACAGGCAGACGCGGCTATAGCGGAGATGGCGGACCGGCACTCAAGGCGACCTTCAACAAGCCCTACGACATCGCACGCGACGACGACGGCAATCTGTTCGTCGCCGATGCGGAAAACCATGTCATCCGCCGCATCACACCAGATGGCAAAATCGATACCTATGCCGGTGTGGGAACGCCCGGCTATTCGGGCGACGGCGGGCCAGCCCGCAACGCGCAACTCAACAAGCCATACAACATCGCATTCGATACTGAGGGCCGCCTGTTAATAGGCGACAGCGAAAACCATGTCGTGCGGCGCGTCGACAAAGCCGGGGTGATTTCCACAATCGCCGGGTCAGGATCGCCTGGCTATGAGGGCGATGGTGGCCCGGCCTTATCGGCCAAGCTCGACGCACCCCAGGCAATCCAGGTCTTCGGCAAACGGATCTACATCGGTGACGAACACAACCATGCCATCCGAATGGTTGATGAAAACGGCATCATCACCACCCTGATCGGCACGGGAAAACCTGGCTTCGCACCCGATGGGTCCGCTGCCATCGGCTCGCCACTGCATGACCCGGAGGGGTTTTGGGTGAACGAAGACGGCCGCATGTACGTCCTCGACAGCTTCAACCATCGCGTGCTGCTGATCGACAAGCAGGGGCGCATCTCGACCTTTGCCGGCCGCGGCCTCGACACCAGAAAACTCGTTCGCGGCGAGCCGAAGGACAAGCGTTGATTGGATTGGCGGTGCCGGCTTGCCGGCTACTTCGGCTGGATTATTTCCGGCAGTGCGCTGCAATCCGTTTTGCGCGTTCCACCGCGCCAGAACCAGCCGTCGATTTCGACGTTGCCAACTTTTCGCGTTCGTCTCCGCCACTGCCCGCCGAAGATTTCCTTCACTGCCATCCGCTGATTCTGCCACCAATCTTGTTTGGCGATTATTATTAGAGATGCCCGGCACGACATCAGGCGTTCAACAGAGTGCCAATTGGAAATGATGGGTCGCCCTGTTCTGGGGTCGAGTAGAAATTCGGATTTCTTCTTGGCGTGAAAAAAGGCGACTTCCTCCAAGCGACCACCGTGAAATAAGACGTCGTATCCGCCCAGATGGTAGGTCGTGGAAAGTTCACTTGTCGTAATCACTACCGGTTTCTGCTTCATCCAATCGCCGACAGCGTCCTTCATGTCTTTGCCAGCGCCTTTTTCACAACACGTCGTATGGCCAAAGGCCAACAGAACCGAATCCTTGAAGGAGGGAGTAACCGCAAGAACGAACAAACAGCAGATGGCGAAAATCGGCCAGAGCAGCATTTGGAACGCGCGGCCCGGCAATAACTTCAGACACCGCTCCAAGCATTTCTTCGCATAGTCTAAAGCTGGTGGCCCAATCACTGATAGACCAGTACCCAATACGACGAATAGGAACGGCAATAGGTACAAAATGTAGCGCTCATGTTTCATTCCAGCGAGCGAATGAACGAGAATTGCAGACCCAAAAACACACAGGCAGAATATCATTGGTCGCGGGTACCGGGCCACGGCAGCAAGCGCGATAAACGGGGCTAAGGTCCATAAGACCGGATGCATTCTGCGGAGGTACGACGAGTAAAATACAGCATTGTCCCTATTGGGCTCTGCCCACAGCGGCGCGAAGCGAAAGTCGGTAATGAATGCTCCCACTGCTTCGTGGTTCACAGCACCAACGGCCAAGAATGCGATAAGCCCGGCAATCAAGACGCCAACCCACCGTTGCCAGTAGGGGCCGGTAATATGCGGCGTAAGCAGGCTCAGCGACAACCAGCCCGCGAACCCGCAGGCCGCAATTACGGTGAGCACCTGTAGATGCATCCCGATAGCAAAGCAGCACCCAACCCCGATTGCAGTAAGGCTTCGCCGCGCCAGTGACATCGGCTGGGTGACCAGATCATAGGCGCCAAATATCGCCAGGCTCACAAACAATGCATGGGGGGCATAAAACCGCAGCGTTTGCGCAGACTCGATACCATTCGGCCAGAAAACAAGCAGGAGAGCACAAATCCAGGCAGCAGAGCGGCCAATCCTTAAGCGAGACCATAAAAAGACAACGCCGGTCAGCAGAACCGATGAGAAAACGCTCAAGAATCGAGCGGGTTCCCAATAGCTGCCGCCCACGAGTTGAAAGACCCAACCCACCGCCATGGTATAGATATAGGCACGGTCGTATGTTCCATCGAGGATCTGGAATTCGCCCGTTTCAAGCCAGTTCCGGGCGGCAATAAAATGGTATAGCTCATCGAAACGCGGCCCGACGCTCAATAGCCCTACGCGAGTACTCAGGGCGAGCAGTCCGATCAGTGCAATATCAAAGACCAACTGGCGTGTCTGGTCCTTGCTGAGGGTAGCCTGTGGCAAGCCATTATCAGGCAGGGCCGTTACGTTCATCTTTCAATACGCCCCATAGGATCATCACCCATCACCGAATGCACCCACCTGAGGTCATGCCGTACCACTAAACTCGTGCCAATGGCGGGCTAGAATCATAGGTGCAGAGCATCTTTATCCGACCATTCGAACACGAAGTGTGACCGCGTATGGTCGGATGATGCTCTAGCAGGCTGTTGAAAAACTCATGTGGCTCGCGACACCTGTCACTTTTTCGCATTCGGCCAGAAGCGGCGCGCAGCGCGATGTGGGGCCATCGGGCCAGTGCCGCGACGCCGCCGAGGCGAAAAAGTGCGGTGTCCCAAGGGGATGCGGCGAAATTGACTGCCGGACTGCGTTGCGCCGGTTTGCCGTGGGATCCACCACACCTGCACCGGACGCGTCTTGCCGGCAGCCA
>JAHZKP010000003.1 GCA_022600345.1 Alphaproteobacteria bacterium
GGACCCCGGATAAATGCTGGCGCATTTTCCGGGGACGCAGAATATTTGGCGTTGCTAGAATTCGCTTGGTTCGTAGATAGGCTACACCCGCTATTTGCGTTCCCGGACGCAGTCGCGCCGTGGGGCGCGGCGGCGAGCCGGGATCTTGCTGTCATCGGTGCTGAGGCCCGCCGAATGTATCCCGAGCACCTAAAACTCTTTTACATCTACATTACTGCCAGTGCGCCTCGCGGGGTGTTGTATGTTGGCATGACAAGCGATTTGCCCGGCAGGATCTGGGAACATTGAGAGCGCGTTCGAATAAATCCAGCCGGCAGGACCCCGGATAAATGCTGGCGCATTTTCCGGGGACGCTGACACAGCGTTAGAGGACAGGAAAGTACTCCAGTCGCTCTAACTCGACATCAAGGCTTCCGCAATGCGCCTGGGAGCATGCGGCCGAGCACGTTGTCCTTGCGGATGATGTTGTGGAACATGGCTGCGCCGATATGCATGGCGATCAGGCCCAGAAGGGCGAAGGCTGCCGTTGCGTGCCACCAGAAAGTCGTTTCAGACATGGCTTTGTCGGGGGCAACAATTCCCGGCAGGTTGAAGGCTCCAAAGATGTTCAAGGCGGGGAATTGCGAAACGCCGATATAGCCCAGGATCGGGACGATTATCAGCAGGGCGTAGATGGCCCAGTGGGTCAGTTCGCTAACGACACGCTGCCAAGGCTCCAGTGTCGGCTCGTGGGCAGGCGCTCCAGCGATCAACCGGTAGGCCAGCCGCAAAATCATAACCGCGAGAATGATAAGGCCCAGAAGCTTGTGGCCGGAATAAAGGTTGTTGGTGGTGGCGTCCCAGATGTTCAAGGTTCCGCCACGGTAGACCATGTAGAGGCCAATGGGGACCTGGATGGCGATCAGCGTCACGACCGTCCAGTGCAAGATGCGGGCAGTGCCGCTATAGACCTCGACCGGACCGGAGGTGGTTTCAACGGTGTCCTTCGGTGACCTGGGCATCGTTTGGCTCCTGGTTTGTCACTACGGATTTTTCGGTGAGAGAGTGGCACGGGCGGGGCTGAAATCACAATCGAAAAGCACATCACCGTCGTGAAGAACGTGAACGTTCGTTGGCGGGCGCAGTGCGCGGTCGAGCTTGTCGATGGGTGCCAGGTCGAGGCCGGATTTGCCCGATCCGATAATCATGGGGGCGACCAGAACGTGCAGCCGGTCGATTGCGCCGGCATCGATGAATCGTGAAACGGTTTGGGCTCCGCCCTCGATCAGCAGTTTTTTCAGGCCGGCTGCAAACAAGGCGTTGACGATGTCGTGTGGTGAGAGGCCTTGGTTTTTGTCACGGTCCAACCTGAAGGTTTCGCAGGGTGGGTTGGCGTTTGTGTCGGCGGCGTGAATGACGATCCTGCGGGCTCCATCGTCGTTGAGCAGCTTGGCGTTATCGGGCAACCGACCCGACGGATCGATGACGACGCGGGCGGGTTGCGGTTTACCTTTCAGCAGGGGCACCCGGCGCACGTTAAGGCCGGGGTCGTCGGCGAGGACGGTTCCGATACCGACGACGACCGCGTCGACATGGGCCCGTAGGCTGTGAAGGTGGTCGAGGGCGGCATCGCGGTTGATCCAGCGGCTTTCACCGGTTGTCGTGGCGATGCGTCCATCAAGCGACTGGCCAAGCTGGGCGACGACGAATGGCTTGGAGGCATCTGCGTCGCGGATCGGTGCAAGCGGGTCGGTTGTGGTCTGGCTCACGAGGCGGGGCGCCTTTTCAGTTTGCCGTGCCTGTTAGTCCAATTTGGAGACGGATTGGTTCTACAGCAGCAGCGTTTGCTCCATCTAAACAGATGACGCATCGCAGGCAAGGCGCAGGTTCGCGTGATTTACTCTTGCAGGATCAGCCGGCCATCGCGGATTTCAAAACGCGACAGGCGTCCCAGGAAGGACATCCCAAGGAGGGTGCCGTTGAGGCTTCCAGGTTCTGAGACGATGGCGCGGACATTACGAACCGTGATGTCACCAACGCGAACGCGTTTCAACGTCACCGGGGCGACGCGGGCGACACCGTTGGCGGTGTTGACGCGGGCGGTGTAGTCCTTGTTCAGGACGCTTATTCCCGCGCGGCGGGCATCGCGGTGGCTCATGGCGATGACGGTTGCGCCGGTGTCGACCATGGCGGTTACCGAGCGGCCGTTGACCTCGATACTGGTGTTGAAGTGGCCATGAGGATCAGGGCGCAATTCGACGTATCCGACCGGTTTGAACCGTGGCTTTTCGGGTGTAGCGGCGGGGGCTTTTCGCTGCTGGGGATCGAGGGCGGTGACGGATGGCAGATCGATGCCAAGGACCTGCGAGCTGAACGCCTTGACCTCAGTCCAGTTGGCGACGAGCAGCGCGGCACAAACAGCCATCACCGCCAGGGTCATGACTTCGCTCATTAAGCTGCGCGTACCGCTATTCATCGCCTGTCACTCGACTGCATTGCCGTTGGCGCGTCGCGGGATTTGGCGTTTGCTTCTATGTCACCCGCGCAGCGTCAGGAAATCACCTGAGAATTCATAAGACCTGAGACGCGTTAAAAAACTCATACCCAACAAGTTTTCGTTAAGGCTTCCAGGCTTGGCTACCAGCGCCTGTACGTCGTGGAGCACGATGTCGCCGATGGCGATCGAGCGCAGGCGAACAGGCGCGGTGAAGGTCATTCCGTTGGCGGTCTGGACGGGCGTTGAAAATGACAGGCCTGATACATCGATGCCGGCGCGTTCGGCATCGGCGGGCTTCAGGACCACCGAAGAGGCTCCGGTGTCGACCAGAAGCGTCATTTGTGTGCCGTTGACTTTGCTTCGGGCTACGAAGTGACCATTGGGGTGTTTGCGCAGCCGAACCGCAACTTCGCCGTTGGCGTCGCCGACGTGGAGGCTGTGGCCGGGCGGCGTCAGCTCGCTCATGACGCGGTTGCCCAGGTCGGAGAACTCTCCGCGATAGCTGTAGCCGGCGATCAGCACAACGATCAGGCCGGCCCAGATCATCAGGTGGCGTGCGTTCTGGCTCATGCGTGAGCCGCTGCCGGCCAGGAGTTGGAGCGCGTACAGAGCGATTATTGCAGCGCTGCCAATCAGCATCCAGCGTTCGACACCGGTTACGTCGGAGACGCTGCTGCCTTCGCCGGTGAGGAAGTAGAACAGTGCCACCAGGAGCACGAGGAGGACGGTCAACCAGCCGAGCATATCGTTGTCTGCCTATCAATTCGGGTTGCGGGGGGCCATACCCGCATTCCTTACGAAAAACGCGGGTCAGCAACTGGCCTTCGCCGTGATGGCCCATGTTGGTTAAATATGTACTGAACAGACTACCGGGCAATAGTGGCGGGCAAAGAGCAGTGAGATCGGTAGGGCAGTACTTTTCCGGGCCGATCAGGCGTGGCCGGCGGCCCGGGGATGATGCTGGGTTGGGTGTTGCATTTGCGCTGGTACAAGACGCGGCTGCCGGGTGGAAACGGCAACGTTGTGGCGCTCGTGGCCGAAGGGCTGTAGGGGGCCGACTGATTGAAGGACTCGTTGCGGTGGGATCGTGACGACTGCTTCGGTGCCCTTACGCAATTCTGAGCGCAAATCGAAGGTTCCGCCGTGCAATTCAATCAGGTTCTTGACGATCGGCAGGCCAAGGCCGGTGCCGCCCTCCGCGGTCTGATGGGCCAGCGAGCCCTGTCCAAAGGCTTGCAGGACCTTGGGAATCTCTTCTTTCGGAATACCGGGGCCGGTGTCGCGGACAGAGAGGCGCTGACCGCCATCGTCGGTCTGCTCGATGGTGATGAATATGCGGCCGCCGCGGGGTGTGAACTTTAGCGCATTCGACATCAGGTTCAGGCAGATCTGGCGGATCGCACGGGGATCTCCCCAGATCTGTGCGAGATCGGCAGGGAAGTCCTCGACGATTTCCAGGCCCTTGCTTTGTGCGCGCAGGGCCAACAGCCTGTGGCAATCATCAGCGATATCGGCCACGTGCATGGGTTCTTCATGCAACTCGTATTTGCCCGCTTCAATGCGGGAGATATCGAGGATTTCGTTGATCAGGTTGAGAAGATGGCTGCCGGAATGGTGGATGTTTTCAGAATACTCGCGGTATGTCGGGTTTGGTAGCGGTCCCAGTACCTCGGTTTTCATGACCTCGGAAAAGCCCATGATGGCGTTGAGAGGGGTGCGCAGTTCGTGGCTCATGGTCGCCAGGAAGCGGGACTTGGCCTTGTTGGCGGATTCAGCGCGGCGGCGGGCTTCATCGGAAATTGACTTTTCTTCTTCCAGCTCGGCGATCAGCAGATCCTTCTGGGCACGGAATTCCAGCATCGCAAGAGCCGTCGAATTGAGACCCATGGCCAGGAAAACGAAGTAGAGGTGGACGCCGACGGCCATTGAGGCCAACGCGTAGTAGAGGGGATCATTGACCAGGAACCCCAATACGATCAGGCGGCCGATAACGGCCAGTGTCATGGGGATGGTGCCGGCATGCATGATCGGCATGATGGTCGAGGCGAACGTCATCCGGATCGCCAGGATAACGATCAGCATCGCGAAGATGAACACGTGCGAGGAAAACAGCATCGAATCGGATGCTGCGCCGTAGGTCGAGATGCCGACCAGCGCGAAGCCGGCCCAGGTCAGGCCGTTCAGCAGCTCTGCGATGACGAAGCGGCGGCGCCAGACGCGGACATCGACTTCGTTTTGGTCAAGGGCGACGAAGCGACGGCAGAGTTCGAGGAGGAAGACCTTTGAGGAAATGACCAGGACCAGCCACAAGGCGGCTTCCAGCGGTGGCGCCCAAAGCATGGAGGCGATCGACAGGATTATGGAAAGCGCCGGCATGGTGGCGGCGGCGGCCATTTCGTTGTGCACGAACATCTTCAACAGTTCGTACTCGGACTCCGGCTTGATTGTGGAGCCGGTGGCAAGCTGGGTGCGGATGGACTTTAGCTGCTGGCTGGAACGCTTGCGCGCTTCACGCCGGCCTCTGAGGCGGGCGATTTCGTCGGATTTGACAGTCGTACTCATCCGGAGCGCATTTCCTAAATCGCGTCGATTGTGGGATTGCCCGTGTTTCGACGCAAATGGTTGCTGGCCAACCATCGGCCCTGAAACCCAGTCAAACCTGCCCACCCTGCTTTGGGTGTTCGCAAACAACCGGACGTTCGTTTGTGTTCCAGGGTCACAAACGTTTCCCCACCTGCCCCGGGGGAAGCGATTGGTCCAGAACACCACTTGGTCGTTGAAAGGAGTTTCGTTTACCTTTTCAGGGGTATTGCAGAAATTCACTTTCGACCACGGTTAATTTCTCCCAAATTCACTAACTTATCGTTTATGAAGTGTTTAAATTTTGACTTGGAGAGCAAATGAAACATCGTTTTCGGATGACGAGGAAAAATAAGGTCACCGTTTTGGGCGCGATTGTTGTCCTGGTGGTTGGTTTTTTGCTCAAATTATTTGTTCCTGAGCCGGGGGTCGGGGATGTCGAAGGAAGGGCCCGGGTGATTGATGGCGACAGCATTGTCGTGTCGGGACGCGAGATAAGGTTGCAGGGGATCGATGCGCCCGAGGGGCGCCAGATGTGTCAGCGCGATGGCCGGCAATGGGCCTGCGGGGAACAATCCCGGCGCATGCTGCGTAAATTAACCGGCGGTCGTAAGGTCTTCTGCAAAGGTCTGGAAATTGACAAGCATGACCGGTTGCTGGCGCTATGCAGAGCTGGTGGCGTTGATATTAACGGGCAGATGGTGGCAACGGGCTTTGCGGTGTCCTATGGTCGTTTCAGGGCTGAAGAGCGGGCGGCCAAGGCGGCCAAGAAGGGTATGTGGGCTGGTGAGTTTCAAACTCCGAGGCAATGGCGGCGGGACCGCAATATCGGCCGTTAGGTGGTGGTGGTTTGTTTTGCAATGGGAATAATGATTCATGGTCTGTCCGGAATTGAATTCTGGTTCATGAATGATCGAACTCTGGCTTGTTGAGTTATGTGCGTTTCAGGGTTCCAGATTAACACTTGTTGTTGGCCGGTTGCGGGTTCAATCCTGCTTTGATGTTGGTTGCGGCGAAGTTGTTTGGGAAAAGAGGGATCGAAATGAAGATAATTGAAACGAACATGGCGCCCAACCCGAGACGTGTGCGGATTTTCCTGGCAGAAAAAGGGATCGAGATTCCTTTTGAGCAGACCGAACTTAATGTCGAAAATACCAGTTCGGCGGAGTTTCGGGCAAAGAACCCGATGGGCCAGGTGCCGATATTGGTGCTCGACGACGGCGAATGCATCAGCGAATCGATGGCGATCTGCCGGTATTTCGAAGCGCTTCAACCGCAGCCCCGTCTGATGGGTGATGGTGCGGTGCAGATCGCCCGGATCGAGATGTGGAATCGGCGCGTCGAGCTTGCGGCGTTTTTTAGCATCGCGCAGGCCTTCCGGCATCTGCATCCCAAGATGGTGAAACGCGAGGTTCCGCAAGTTGCCGCCTGGGGGGAGGCCAACAAGGGCAAGGCGCTGGCAGCCATGGAGATGATGGACCGGCAATTGCTGAAGTCGGAATATATTGCCGGGGATACATTTTCGGTCGCAGATATTACGCTGCTGGTTGCGGTTGATTTCATGGGCGCTGCCAGATTGGACCGTTCCAAGGAGCTTGTGGGGCTAGGGCGCTGGTATGAAAGTGTGTCAGCCAGGCCAAGTGCCGCGGCCTGAGGTTACGCTGATGCTTTCGGGTGGTTGATAAGGCGGGCTCAATCTGGCGTATTGACCGGGTAGGGAATTCTGGCGGATCGAATGGAGCAGGGCTGGAACTTGTTCCCTGGGTAACAGACGGGAAAAGGTTTGGTCGAGCAAGCTTGCGGGCTGGGGCCAAAAACAGGATCAAGAAATATGGACCTCACCATAATCGGTTCGGGTGATGCGTTCGGTTCGGGCGGGCGATTGCAGACTTGCTTTCATGTCACAACCGGCGAGAGCACGTTCCTAATCGATTGCGGGGCGACCAGCCTGATCGGGATGGCGCGCGAGGCGCTCGACCCTGCGGCCATCGACGTTATTTTCATTTCTCATCTGCATGGCGATCACTTTTCCGGCCTGGTTTGGTGGGTCCTGCACTCTCAGCATGTCTTGCGGCGCGAACGTCCATTGACCGTTGTCGGACCAACGGGAATTGAGGCGCGGTACAGGGCGACGGCGGACGCGCTGTTTCCGGGGTCGGGAGACAAGCCGCTGCGGTTCGAATTGCAGTTCGAGGAGCACCGGCTGGATCGTCCGGTCAATTTTCAGGATGTGTCGTGCAGTTGTATCGAGGTCAGCCATCCCTCCGGCGCACCCTCATTGGGCCTGCGGTTCGAGGCGGGCGGCAAGGTTTTGAGTTTTTCTGGCGATACCGAATGGGTTGATGGCTTGATTGCGTTGGCGAAGGGCGCGGATCTTCACATCAACGAGTGCTTTTCCTTCGATGATCCGGTGCCGCACCACACCAGTTGGAAGGTCCTTCAGGACAAGATCGCGCTCTTGGGAGCTAGACAGGTTTTGCTGACCCATATGGGTGTCGATATGCTGGCAAGAGCCGGTGAAATCGATGATCCCAGGGTTGCCTTGTCGCGGGATGGTTTGCGCATTTCAATTTGAAGGCGACGTTCATAAATTGCCTCAGTGAGGTCGCGATGCCGGAGGCTGTTACGCCAACGCCTGAGACGCTGAGCGAGCTTTTGAAGCGCATCGGCAAATGCCGCATTTGCATCGATGAGCCGGTGGGCGAACCGCTGCCGCACGAGCCGCGGCCGGTGCTGCAGGCGCATCCTGCGGCGCGGCTGGCGATTTTCGGGCAGGCTCCCGGCCTGAAGGTGCACAAGGCCGGTAAACCGTTTATGGACCCGTCGGGCGTTCGCCTGCGCAGTTGGCTGGGGATTGACGAAGGCGTCTTTTACGATGCTTCCAGGGTTGCCATCGTGCCAATGGGTTTTTGTTTTCCAGGTTACGATGCCAAGGGCGGCGACCTGCCGCCGCGAAAGGAATGTGCAGGTGCCTGGCGGGCGCGTCTGCTGGAGAAGTTGCCCAATCTGGAATTGGCGCTTTTGATCGGGCAATACGCACAAGCCTGGCATCTTGAGCCTGAACGGCGGCGCGGGTCTTTGACATCAAGGGTTTCGCAATGGCGGACATTTCTTGACCAGGGGGAAACGCCGCGGTTTTTGCCGTTGCCGCATCCCTCCTGGCGCAACAATGCGTGGCTGGCCAGGAATCCGTGGTTCGAGGCCGAGTTGCTGCCGGAGTTGAGGGGGCTCGTGGGCCGTGTTCTCAATTGCCGTTGAGGTTGTCTGAATAGGTTTTGGCGTCTGCGAACGGGGCTGCGTTGCCCGAAATCCCGGTAAAATTTTCCTAAAACGCGTTCTCTGCCTGGGAAACGTGCTAACCGTAGTGTGACAGTTCGCCTCACGGACGTTTTTGCATGCTGGCTGGGAGGGGTGCTGTCGAGATCGATAGGCACCCGGTCTGATGATAAGAAGGATGGCCGCCGGACTTGTTTCGGAAATAGTTGCCGTCGCTGGAAAGGGAGGCAGCATGCTGGACGAGATGGACATCAAGATACTGCGCGTGCTGCAGGACGATGCAACGCGGGCGGTGGCGGAGATAGGAAAAGAAGTAGGGTTGTCGACGACGCCGTGTTGGCGGCGGATACAAAAGCTGGAAGAAGCCGGCGTTATCCAGCGCAAGGTGGCTATCCTTGACCCGGCAAGCGTCAATGCGGGCGTTACCGTATTCGTGCAGATCAAGACCGACCAGCACAGTTTGGACTGGCTTGACCGGTTCCACGAGGCGGTTGTCGACTTTCCCGAAGTGGTCGAATTCTACCGAATGTCGGGTGACATCGACTATCTTTTGCGCGTGGTGGTTCCAGATATCGCTGCCTATGACCGCTTCTACAAGAAGCTGATCTCACGGATCGAGATCGCCAAGGTTTCCTCGACCTTTGCCATTGAGCAAATCAAATACACCACGGCCATTCCGCTGCACTTTGCGTTGTCGGGTGCGCGGCCTGCTCAAAGCAATAAGCGCTGAGCCGATAGGAGGGCGGCTGTTAAGGCTGCACCGACGAGACTTGTGAATGTCAGCACCATTCCGGCAACCCGAAAGGACATGACCTGCGGGCTCGAACTTAACGCATAGGCGTGGAGCAGGCGCCCGACCAGCAGTGCCATACCCGTTGCGTGAACGATTAGCCCATGAGCGCCGGCCGTTTCGGCAAGCGCCATGGCAATCAGCCCCAAGGGGAGATATTCGGCGCAGTTTGCATGGGCCCGGGTGCGTGCCAGCAACGCCGGGTCACCTTGATCGCCAAGGCTGATTAGATTCGACCGGCGGTAGTTGATTACCCTGAATGCCAGGGCAATCAGCAGCAGGACGAGCGGTAATGCATACAGCGATGTGATGGGCATAATTGGGATTTTTCTATCGACGTCAGGGGTGTTCGCAGATCGCTCAGGCCGCCGGTTAGCTGATTTTGCGATCGGCCGCATTGAGGCGGGCGAGAAGGCTTGAGGTATCCCAACGGCTACCGCCCAATTTCTCGACTTCGGAATAGAATTGGTCGACGGTGGCGGTGATGGGCAGGCTTGCACCGTTGCGGCGGGCTTCATCAAGGCACATCGAGAGATCCTTGCGCATCCATTCGACGGCAAATCCGTAGTCGAATTTGCCCGTGTTCATGGTTTCCCAGCGGTTTTCCATTTGCCATGACTGGGCGGCGCCCTTGGAAATCGTATCCATAACCTTGGCGACGTCGAGTTCGGCCTTCTGGGCGAAATGGACGGCTTCGGAGAGGCCTTGCACCAGTCCGGCGATAGCGATCTGGTTGACCATCTTGGTGAGTTGACCGGCGCCTGGTCCGCCGATCAGATTGACCATGCGGGCGTAACAAGAGATCACCGGCTTGGCGCGGTTGAAGATAGCTTCATCGCCACCGCACATGACGGTCAGGATGCCGTTTTCAGCGCCGGCCTGACCGCCGGAGACGGGCGCGTCGATGAAATGGAAGCCTTGCTTCTGGGCGATCGCGTAAAGCTCGCGGGCGACATCGGCGGAAGCGGTGGTGTTGTCGACGAAGACGGCATCTGCCTTCATTTTGGAGAAGGCGCCGTCAGGGCCGGTGGTGACTGAGCGCAGGTCGTCGTCGTTGCCAACGCAGCTTAAGACGAAATCTGCGCCATCGGCTGCTTCTGCCGGCGTTCTTACCGCCCGGCCAGCGCCATATTCGGCGACCCACTTTTCGGCTTTGGCGAAGGTGCGGTTATAAACGGTGACGTCGTGACCGCCCTTCTTGAGGAGGTAGCCTGCCATCGGGTAGCCCATGACGCCTAATCCGATGAATGCAACTTTTGCCATGTCGATCGTCTCCTCGCGGTAGTGTTTGGCCAGCTTGTGCTTTTTACGCTTTGTAGACAGGGTGTGCGCCCGTGGGCAAAGGAAAAGATTCGTCCCGTGAGCCCCGTTGATGGATTGACGGAGAGCTTGAGGTTGAGAACTGGGTGGTAAGCGCGATGAGCAAGGATGGCAGTAGCGGGGGAGGCCTGCCGGGGAGTTTGCCGGTCGGCTTTGCGGATATCGAAGCGGCTTGCGGGCATATTCGCGGGGCGATCGAGGATACGGTTTGCGATTCCAGCCGGACGCTTTCTGAAATGTTTGGGGCGGAGATCTGGCTGAAGCGGGAAAACCTGCAATTCACGGGATCGTTTAAAGAACGTGGTGCGCTCAATCGGTTGTTGGCGCTGGCTGAAGAGGAGCGGCGCAAGGGCGTTATCGCGATGTCTGCTGGCAATCACGCGCAAGGGGTTGCCTATCATGCCCAGCGACTCGGCATCCCGGCGTTTATCGTGATGCCGGAGCCGACCCCGACGGTGAAGGTGGAGAATACGCGCGGGCATGGTGCGACGGTAATCCTCAAAGGAACGCAGTTGGAGGAGGCGGCCGAGTTTGCGCATGCGCATGGCCGCGAGACTGGGTTGACGTTTGTGCACCCTTACGATGATGCGCTGGTGATTGCCGGTCAGGGGACGATTGCCATCGAGATGCTGCGCGAGGTTCCCGATCTTGACGTGCTTATCGTGCCAATTGGCGGCGGCGGGCTGATCTCGGGCATGGCGATTGCTGCGAAATCGATTCGGCCGGATATCGAGGTAATCGGGGTGCAGGCGCGGCTATACCCATCGATGCATAATGCCGTTCACGGCGGTGAACTGCCGATGCGCGGGGATACGCTTGCTGAAGGCATCGCGGTCAAGTCACCTGGCAAGGTGACGACGCCATTGGTGCGGCAGTTCGTCGACGATATCGTGCTCGTCAGCGAGGTGCAGTTGGAGCGCGCTGTGAGCCTTCTGATCGGGATTGAGAAGACGGTTGTCGAAGGGGCGGGGGCGGCTGGTCTGGCTGCGATGATTGCGCAAAGTGAACGTTTCAAGGGCCGCAAGGTTGGGCTGGTTTTGTGTGGCGGCAATATCGATACGCGGTTGCTGGCCAGCGTGTTGACCCGCGAACTGGCCCGGCAGGGCTGCCTGACGCAGCTTACCATCGACATCCCCGACAGGCCCGGCCAGCTTGCCGCCGTCTCCAAGGCGATTGCGGATGCGGAGGCCAATGTGGTCGAGGTTTATCATCAGCGGGTGTTCACCGATCTGCCGGCAAAGGGAGCCGAACTCCACGTCGTGATCGAGACGCGGGACAGGGAGCATCTGCATCGTGTCATCGAGGCGCTGGGCAAATGCGGTTACGACGACATTTCAGCCAAGGGTGCTCCGGAGTAGTGGGGCCATTTCGGGCCCAACATTGGGCAAGCCCAAGTTGGCGCTAGGTGACAAGATACGGTGACCGACATGACAGGACGAAAAGTTGCGTCATCGCGCAGCGACTATTCCCGCGAAGCGCCACCCGAAATCACCTCACCCACCTCCGTCATCCCGTCGTTCGGACGGGATCCATGCAAGCCGCTAGGAACCGCCATCAGCACGCAATGACATCGCCCTCTCCGGCATCTCTTTCAACCTTTGAGAACATAGGAAACGGGATTGGCACTGCGTAAACGCGTGTTGGACTAACCCCCAATCGGCTGGTTGGGATAGGGGAGCTGTTCGCGGGCGCGCCACTCGTTGGTGACATAGTTGATGATGATCGACTTGCGGATGCCGTCGATGGAGCGGGGTTCGAAGCCGTGATAGGTGATGTCGGAGGGGATGAACACCATCGCGGCATTGGAAGCGAACGGCGAGCGGCCGACGTGCTGCTTGTCGGCATCATAGACGTCGGTGCCCAGGTTTTCATGGCTGGGGTCATCGGAGACATACAGCAGCATGGTGAACATCTTGACGCCAAGGTCGGTGTGGGGTTCCAACCAGAAGCCGTCGATGTCCTGGGCGTATTCGACGCGCAGGTAGGTGCCCTGGATGTTGGTGGCGAAGTGCTCGCTGATGGCCTTCGTCAGCCGTTCGGACTGGAAGGCTTCGTTGAACGCCTTGCAGACCGGGTGGCGCTCCATATTCTCAGCGTCGAAGTAGGTCCGGGTTTTGTTATGCAACTCGCGCTTGCCGGAGATGCCGCCGAGCTGGGGGGCGTCGAAGGGAAGGTTCATGGCCGCCCGAATCGCGTCGTCCGGCAGGCAGGAGGTCAGGTTCCAATGGGCATAGGGCGTTTCGCTTTTGTTGGCGGCCTGCATGCTGGCTATCATGCTGTCGGTGATCGCTTCGGCGGTGATGGCCATTGCTGTCGTCCCTCGTCTCTCGTGTTATCTTGCGCGATGTCGCCTGATTGGTCGGGCCGGCCTGGGTGGGAAGAGGCCTGGGGGCAAGCGAGCTCTCTCCAACATATGCGGTTTGGCGCAAATCTAAAGTCATGGCTTTTGGCACGCCGTGTTGGTGCTGTGTCAAGGGCGAAGTCGTAATCGCGGAACTGGGCCCCAGCTTATGGGCTACTTTTCATGTGGGTGAAGTGGCCACTGTGCATTTGAAGGGGTTGTGGTGATGCACCTGTGAGGTGGCGAAGCTCACCTGGCCGGGGCAACGAAACGGTAAGAGGGGCAGGATCAATCGGGATGCATCTGAGATATATCTTGCATGCTGACGATATCGGTTTAACTGCCGGGATTACGCGCTCCATCGTCCGAGCAGTTGACGTCGGGCACGTTCGCTCGGTCAGCCTGATCGTAAACGGCTGGGGACTGGATGAGGCGGTCGAAGCGCTAGTTGCCCGGCCAGAGTTGAGGGTGTCGATTCATCTCAACCTGCTGGAGGGCGTGCCTCTTGCCGGAGCTGGGGCTGTGCCCTTGTTGGTTGGGGAAGACGGGCGGCTGGCGGCCACGTTTCAGAAGCTGTCCAGGAAATGGGCTCTCGGTGGAAAATTAGGCCGCGAAGAATTGAACCGACAGATCGGGCTTGAGTTCCGGGCGCAGATCGCACGGGGATGCGAGGTTCTGGGCACGCGTTTGGACCGGCTGCGGGTGGACAGCCATACGCATATTCACGCGTTGCCGTTCGTGCTCGATACGCTGCTTGAAGCAGATCTGCCCCGGCGGGTTGAGGCCGTGCGGCTGCCGCGTGAGGTCTGGCACATCAGCCCCGATAAGCGGGACCGTTCGACCATGTTTGGTGCGAACCTGGTCAAGCATGGATTGCTCAATCGTTTGTCGGTGGGAATTAAAGCGAAGCTTGATGCGCGGGGGATTGATAGCAATCCACTGATGCTGGGGGTGTTGCACACAGGGGCCATGACGGTCAGCGCGATTGCGGCTGGAATTGAGGCATCGGAACGATTTGCCGGCGGGCGCAGGGGCGGTGCCCAAGTGGGCGCTAACGGCGAGCCAGTTGAAGTGTTGCTGCATCCAGGCCGAGCCGAAGAAGGCGAACAGGACCATTGGGCCGGCAGGCCGGATTTGTGGGCCTATTACAGCTCGATGGCGCGTTCCAGGGAATTTGATGCGTCGCAAGCTTCTGAATTGTCAAGCCTCTTAGGTTCAGGGGAAACTCAATGAGGTAGTGATGCAAGCTGAGATGGACAGCCTGCTAGATCTCCATAAATCCCTGGAAATGCGGAATAAAGCGGGTGTCGGTAGCTGTCCGGCGCTTTTTTGAGCCTCCGTAAGGTGCTGATAATACATAATAAAAATTCCGAGCCGACGTTTTTTAGCAAAAAATTTTATCCGAGTACCGCCTGGAACAGCGCTTATGCTCGCAAAACGGCATTCTCCTTCTCAAGCAACGGGGCGAACCCAAACGGTCAGTCCCTCCACAAACAAAACGCCCACCGGGCAGGCTCACACAAGATTATCGCGAGAAGGAACGAGTTATGAAAAAGGCAACCATCATTCTGGCAGCTATCGCAACGGCAGTAGCAGCAATGGCAACGGCTCCAGCCCAGGCCGGCGGCAAGCGGCTACACTTCGGCGGCCCGATCGGTCACTTCAAAGCTTTCCCGCATAAGCACAATTCGCACAACAACGCCTACAAGCGCCGCCAACTGGCCAAGAAGAAAGCCGCTCAGCGCCGCGCCGCAGCACGTAGGGCCAAGGCCCGCAAGGCAGCAGCCCGCAAGGCAGCGGCTCGTAAAGCTCACGCTAGGAAGGTCGCAGCCCAACGGGCGGCAGCCCGCAAGGCCAAGGCCCGCAAGATTGCAGCCGCACGTAAGGCGAAAGCGAAGCGCATTGCAGCCGCCCGCCGCGCCAAGGCTCGCCGCATCGCATCGGCAAAGGCCCGCAAGTTGGCTGCAGCCAAGCAGGTTGCCAACGTGGTTGAGAACAAGAGCGATGACGCCGATTGGAATGCACCGGTTCGCGCTTCGGCAATCGCTGGGACGAACACACTGAAATTCTACAACAAAAATGATGATGCGCAGGTTGAAGAAGTGATTGAAGACAAGCAGGCTGAAAACGATGCCGACCGGCAAGAAAACGTAGCGGTGGCTGAACTGGAGTGCAAAAAATACATCGCCAGCGCCGGCCTGACCGTGACGGTTCCCTGCGGTTCGTAAGCTAAAAACAACTTTTCGCGAAGTATTCGGCACCGATTTTGCACAAAAATCGGTGCCGTTGCTTTTTGGGGGCTTCATAGACTGGGCGGCAAACGTCAACTGTTTGGCAAAAGTTACTGCGCTAACACGAGAATTTCGTGTTAGATTGCTCATCGGAGCATGAATTGCCCGGGCCACGAACGAAGGAGCGGACTGATGAGAAGAACGTTATCGATGCTGACAGCCCTGTTGCTGGCCGTTTCCTTGACGATGGCTGCTCCGGCATTGGCTGGCAGCAAGAAGCACAACTTTGGCGGCGTTTATGGGAACTATGATACCCATCCGGGCACCATCAAACCGAAGTTCAGCGAGAAAAAGCGCCGGAAGGCTGCCTCTCGCAAGGCGGCCAAGCGCAAGGCGGCGGCCCGACGGGCGGCAAAGCGCAAGGCTGCTGCTCGCAAGGCGCATGCTCGCAAGGCGGCAGCGCGCAAAGCCGCGGCCCGCAAGGCATATGCTCGCAAGAAGGCGGCTCGGAAAGCTGCTGCGCGAAAGGCGGCGAAGAAAAAGTATGCCGCCAGGAAAGCTGCTGCGAGGCGCGCTGCGGCCAAGGCGCGAAACAGCTCACGCAGCCGGACGGAAGCGGCTTCCCGGGACAAGGATGATGACCGGGACGAGAAGTCGGCACCTGTCAGGGCTTCGGCGATCGCCGGAACGAACACGCTTAATTACAAGGAAGACCGGGGCCGCAGGGACGATGATGCCGACGAAGAGGATGTCGCAATCGCCGATGACGTGGATGAGGGTGATGGCGAAGAGAAAGAAGTCGCCGGTAATGAGTGCAAGAAATATATTCCTAGCGCAGGCATGACGATTTCGGTTCCCTGCGAATAAGGGATTTGGCAGTGGTGACCTCTTGAGATCCGGATATATGGGCCGGTGTCGATTGAACCGACTGTTTTGGAAAAAATTTAACGCCGGCCCGGACAGGGGGCGGCGTTTTGTGTTTTGCCCGTTGAATTCGCCGTTTATCGGGGTTTGTTCAATTGAGTTCCGAGTTGTCAGTTACTTGAATCGCGTGTCTTCGGGCATCGGGGTTTCCCCAGGAACAGCGCGTGTTCTGCATCCGGTGCAATTCTCCTTCTCAAGCA
Source organism: Alphaproteobacteria bacterium (assembly GCA_022600345.1). Taxonomy (GTDB): domain Bacteria; phylum Pseudomonadota; class Alphaproteobacteria; order Rhizobiales; family Hyphomicrobiaceae; genus Filomicrobium. The sequence continues at coordinate 16,139 of JAHZKP010000003.1, forward strand.
ACCGGGCCGGTCGTCAATCCGGCTTGGAATAAATCAGATTCGAAACAGCAGATTTCGAGAAGGAGCGGGAAAATGAAACGGGTAATTCTCACAATCGGTACGATACTGGCGGCGGTCGCCGTGTTTGTCGCGGGGCCTGCGAATGCTGGCGGCAAGCGCCTTCAATTCGGCTATCCGCTGGGGTCGTTTACGGCTTCGCCGCACTCTGGCGGATCATCCCATGCCCGTCGCAGCCATTCCAAGAAACGCAAGCAGCATGCCGCGCGCAAGGCGGCTGCCCGCAGGGCCGCAGCAAGGAAAGCTGCCGCTCGTAAGGCCAAGGCCCGCAAGGCTGCGGCCCGCAAGGCCCATGCTCGCAAGTTGGCAGCCAAGAAGGCGGCGGCTCGCAAGGCGCATGCACGCAAGCTTGCAGCAAAGAAGGCTGCGGCTCGCAAAATGGCGGCCAAGAAAGCCCACGCCCGCAAAATGGCGGCCAAAAAGGCTGCGGCACGGAAAGCGCGGGCTCGAAAGATTGCAGCCAAGCGTGCCGCGCAAAAGAAGATCGCCCAGAAAGCTGCGAAGAAGCGTGCGGCTGCTAAAAGGGTTGCTGCCCGCAAGGCGGCTAACGCCAAAGCCCGCAGGGTTGCAGCACGTCGCGAAACTCCCGCAGTCGAAAAGAAGGAAGAGCTGAAGCCGGCCGACGATGCGGTTGCCAAGAGTTCGCCGGTTAAAGCTTCTGCGATTGCCGGGACCAACACGCTGAAATTCAATAAAGACGAAAACGACCGTGTTAACGAAGACGAAGATGTGAACGAACAGGATACAGTGGAAGAAAACGAAGCAAGCGACGAAGGTTTCGATGAAGAAATCGATCAAACGGCTAAGCTGGAATGCAAGAAGTATATCCCAAGCGCAGGCCTGACGGTCACCGTCCCTTGCGGGTCGTAAACCAGAACTACTCGTCAAGGCAGCACCCCGCACCGAACTTTTCTAAGGTTAGATAAAGTTTCAGGTGCGGGTGTTTGTTCAAGGGTCGTATTTGGTACGACATAGACGTTTGACCCTTAGATGTGCTCATTGTGGTGCATTGAGCGGCGACTAACACCTACGAAGAGGTAAGGTAAAGATGCAAGGTAGCAGTGCAGGGATCCAGGGTGGGGCAGATGCGCCAGGGGCTGGAAAGGCCACCAGGCGTTTGCGGATGGCACCCAAACTTGCCTATCGCAACTTGTTTCATGACCGAGTGAGTTTGTTTGTTACGCTCATCGGTATCGTGTTTTCGGTTGTTCTTTTGTCATTCCAGTCGGGGATTTACCTGGGCATCGAGCGCACCATTGCTGCGGTGCTGGACCAGACCAAGGGTGAACTCTGGGTTGTTCCGATCGGCACCAAGAGCGTCGACGACCCCTCGCTGCTGCCGGGCCGCGAAAAATATGCGGTTTTGTCGGTTGCGGGCGTCGACAGTGTCGAGACGCTATCGATGGGGTTTGCGAGGTGGCGCAAACAGAACGGCGGGGCGACGACTGTTTTGCTGGTCGGATCGGATTGGAATGCGGGCGGCTTGAAGCCGTGGAACGTTGTTCAGGGCAGTGTCGATGAGCTGGCCGCGCCCAAGGCGGTGGCCGTCGACCAGACCTACTTCAAGGATCTGGACGTTGATAGCCTGGGCGATCCAGCCGAGATCAACGGCATGACCGTCAAGGTTGCGGCGATCACCAACAAGATTCGCTCGTTTACGACGATGCCCTACATTTTCACGACGCTGGGCCGGGCGCAGATCCTGTTGGGCGCGCAAAAGGAACAAGGTTCCTACAATCTGGTTCGCCTGACCGAAAATGCGGATGTGGAAACCGTCCAAAAGGACATCCAGGCTAGGCTTCCCGATGCGGAGGTCTTGACCCGGGAAACGTTCCGGAGCCGGTCGATCAACTACTGGCTGTTTCACACGGCGGCTGGTTCGGGCCTGATTGCAGGCACGGCGCTGGCGGTGATCGTTGGCATCGTGATCGTGGCGCAAACGCTTTACGCGAGCACGAAAGACCACCTCAATGAGTTCGCGACGCTACGTGCGCTGGGGGCATCTGCCGGTTACATCATTCAGGTCATCCTGTTGCAGGCGTTGTTCAGCGCCATCGTGGGGTATGCATTGGGAATGACCCTTACGCTGGGGATATTCAAACTGGCCGAGAACACGACACTCAACGTGGTGATGACGCCGGGGCTTGCTGCTTTGCTTTTCGCAACAACGATCGGCATGTGCATGCTGGCTGCCATCTCGGCGATCTTCAAGGTGATCCGTATCGATCCAGCAGGTGTGTTCAGCCGGTAACCGATGAAAAAGGGGGGCAGAAATTGTCTGCCCCCTGTTCTCTTGGGAACTGACTGAACCCTTCGATTTAAATAGTCTCCTCAGTGACTTACGAGGATTGGCAGATCTAGGAAGGACGACATGAGCGGATTTGGAACGGGTGGCGGACGGCCGGAGCCTTTGCTTGTCGGGCGCAACATCACCAAGGAATTCGGATCTGGGGACAGCGTTGTGCAGGTCCTCAAGGGTGTGAACATCGATCTGGTGCCGGGCGAGCTGACGCTGCTGATGGGACCGTCGGGAAGCGGCAAGACAACGCTTCTTTCGATCTTGGGATGCATCCTGCGCCAGACCCAGGGCAGCCTGGAAATTGCTGGTCACGAAACCCAGAACCTCAAGCCAGAGGCAATGGCGATCCTCAGGCGCAACCACGTCGGGTTCGTCTTCCAGTCTTACAATCTGTTTCCGACATTGACGGCGATGGAAAACGTGATGTTGGCGCTTGATGTGCGCGGGAGGGTGCCGGTCGATGCCGAGGACCGGACGCGGGCGGCGCTCGATTCAGTTGGGCTGTCGCACCGGGTGAGCACCTATCCAGCCAAGCTTTCGGGCGGCGAGAAACAGCGAGTGGCAATTGCCCGGGCGCTGGCCGGTTCGCCATCAGTGATCCTGGCCGATGAGCCAACGGCTGCGCTCGACAGTGAAAACGGACAGTCGGTGATGCAGTTGATGTCGGATGTTTCGCGCGACAAGAGCCGGGCGGTCCTGTGCGTTACCCACGACCATCGAATCTTGAAATTCGCGGATCGGATTATCCGCATCGAAGACGGTGTCATTTCAACGGATGAACGGCCGAAGTTGGCCAAGGCAGCTAACGCGCCGGCGGGCAAGATGACCGCTAAAAGCGCGCATTAAAGTTCGGAGATCGGGAGCAATGATTATGAAGCGTTATTTGATTGCAGCGGTAGCCCTTGGCCTAGCAGGGCTGGGCGGGATTGCGGCCGGCGGTGTTCCAACGGCTGTTGCAGCCGATGAAGACAATGGCCCGGCTTGGGCCGTTGCCGCGCCGGGCAGGATTGAACCCAAGAATGGAATGGTCAATATCGGAACGGCCATTATCGGTCGGATCGCTGAAGTTTATGTCGCCCTCAACGATGAGGTTGAGGAAGGCGAGCTTTTATTGAAGCTGGACGATGCGGAGGCCAGGGCGCGGTTGGCGGCGGCCGAGACCATTGCTGATGTTCGCGAGAAAACACGCGACGATGGACGGCTGAACTCGGACCGCAAGGATGTTCGCGACGCTGAGGACGAAGTCTACCGGGCCGAGCGGGCTGCAACGGGCGCGCGCATCGAATTGGACTATGCCCTGACGGGGCGCCGAAACGGTACGGTGACTGAGCGGACCTTGAGGAACTCGCGGCGGCGGCTGGAGCAGGCCGATGACAGGGTGCGCAAGGCGCGCGTCAAGGTTGCCCGGGCGCAGGCCGATTCCGATCTTCCAGCACCCTCACCGGCAGAAGCTGCGGTCAGCGAAGCCCGCGCTCAGGTTGCGATCGCAGAAGCGCTACTCGACAAGACAAGGGTTCGGGCCTCGCGTGCTGGCCGGGTACTTATATTGCGGGCAAAGTCTGGTGAAATGGTTGCGCCCTCGCCGCGCCAGCCGCTGGTTGTTATCGGCGATATGAGTGGGCTGCAGGTGACGGCTGAAGTTGATGAAGCCGATGTGGCCAAGATCGAAGTTGGTCAGGAAGCCTATGTTACTTCGATCAGTTATCCAGACAAGGAATACGAAGGTAAAGTCGTGAAGGTGGCGCCGGCTCTGGCCCGCCCTGAAATCATGCAGCGCGGTGCGCGACGCCCGACGGATGTTGAAATCCTGGAAGTCACCATCGATCTTGAAGGGGATGTGCCGCTGTTGCCGGGCATGCGGGTAGACGCCTTTTTTCGCAAGTAGGCAACATTTTCAGTCAACTCCGAAGAAAGCACCGCGCCGATATTTTCGAACGAAGTTCGCGCTGGTGAAATGACACAAACAAAGACCCGCCACGGCTTTCCGTCGGCGGGTCTTTTTTTGTCGTCGCTATAAAGCGTGCTAGCAGGCTGTTGAAATTCGACCAGCAGCCCACTGAGCACCATTGAATTTTGCCATTTCTCGTCGAGCAGAACGTGGTCAAGCACGAAGACCGCACCTCAGCTCGATCTGACAGCCATCAACTAAAGGCCGAAAAAGCA
>JAHZKP010000065.1 GCA_022600345.1 Alphaproteobacteria bacterium
CGGCCGCGCTCAAGAGCTATCAGGCGTCCCTGGCCATCAGAGAGCGTCTTTCGCAATCCGACCCCGGCAACGCCGGCTGGCAGCGCGACTTGAGCGTGTCGCATGATCGTGTGGGGGACGTTGAGAAAACACAGGGCAATCTATCGGCCGCGCTCAAAAGCTATCAGGCGTCCCTGGCCATCAGAGAGCGTCTTTCGCAATCCGACCCCGGCAACGCCGGCTGGCAACGGGATCTCTGGGTCTCATACTGGAAATTGGCCGAGTATACTCCTGAAGAATATTGGCCAAAGGTCGTCGCCAAGCTCGAAGAATTGGATCGGCGCGGCCTGCTTCTGCCTCCTGACCGCAAGTTCATCGAACTGGCCAAACGGAACCTCGCCAAGTTTGAGTAGGCTGAGGCGACAGGTCGGCACTTTAGCAACGTTGGCCGGTTTTCGCCGCCTCTCATCCTCTCCTTGTCCCCGTTCGCTCAATAAAAGCTTGGGAACTGTCGACCCTTGAAAACGGGGAGAACGTGAACGGCAGACAAGCGCTGCTTTAACGGTCCAAAGCGCAGGCAGTGCGAGTGGTACTTGCCAACCGCCACCCCCAGCCCCTCAAAACGAGCGCAGCAGGCACCCCATCGTCAGAATAACATAAGCAACCAGCAGCCCGGCGAACTGCGTCGAATCTCCCGTCAGGCCGGGGATCGTTGCACCGAAGAACTTGGCGAACAAAACCGACAGCATGATCACGAACGATAGAAGGAAGGTCAGAAGACTTGGTGACGTAAGGCCCATGGTTTGGTCCATTCCCTGTCTGCGCGAACGATTTGGAGCGCGAGTTTGCCCGAGTGCTTGCCCAAGTGCTTGCCATGGCGGTTCGCTCACATGATCCAAGGTCGTGACGGTGTTCCAGCCACGATCCGTGAAGTTATATCTGGCCGATGTATCTGCACGATTCTCGTTCCTGCGTCTCTCCCCCGCCAAGCCGGGATGTGGACAACTCGGCTGACAATAAGGTGCCGGCCACTCGCTCACTCAGGTCCGTAAAACCAAAAACACGACGCCCGGTTTCGCGGGCGCCGTGTCTTCCTTTGCTCTATGGTGAAATTCAATCAGGTGAAAACGGGTTAATAGCAACCCTTCGACTTGCTCCAGTTCTCGCCGCGCTCGCAGCCCTTGGCCAGTGCTTTCAGCTTGTTGCGCGACAGGTTGCCGACTTTGAACTTCTTGCCGCCCTTCTTCTTCAATTTCTTCAGGCTGAGCTTTTTTCCACCCTTATTCTTGAGTTTCTTCAGGCTGAGCTTCTTGCCGCCGGACTTCTTGCCCAGGCCGAATTTCTTGCCGCCTTTGTTTTTGAACTTTTTCAGGCTTAGCTTTTTGCCGCCCTTCTTCTTCAGTTTCTTCAGGCTGAACTTCTTGCTCTTTCCCTTTTTGCCCTTGCGCGAATCCTTGAAGGAGTTCCAGGCATCCTTGGCGCGTTCCTTGAAGCCGGCTTCCGCCGAGGTCGTCGTCTGGCCGACCAGCGAAACGGCTAGAAAGGCGCTCAAAACGGCTGCGAAGAGTTTGTTCACTTGTCCTACTCCCGTTGGGTGGCCATTGTTTTTGCAGGCCGGTTGATATGTTCGTGAGCAGTGTTATGAGCGCTTGAGCCCGGTTGGGATGTCCCCTGCGGTACAGGGAAAGAAGTTTTTTGCTTGTCAGCGGCTGGCCCGGCTTCTTCGCGGCGACTGAATGACTGGCCGGAAATCGCCCGAAGTTATGCTAAGCTCATAGTGGCATTGAACAATTCTGCCTCAGTGCCCATTAGGACTGTGAAGTATCCTGCCGAAACGATTGCACGAATATTTGGGCTCCCAGTCATGCCGAATTCGAAAACTCCAGCCGACCCGCCAACAAAAACCACCGGTTCGCCGGCCGCGAGCTCACCGGCCGCAACTGCGCCTCCGCTCTACCCGCCGGCCATCGATCCGCCAGATCAGCCCCTGCCGCTCCTCGCCTTCCTGCGTGAATTCCCCAAGAACCCGCTGAGAAGCGTTCCCATCTCGGCTTACGAAGACGACATCACCGTCCTGCGCTCGAACGTTCCCAAGACCACATACGCCTGGGTCACCAGCCCCGCGCTGATCGAGGAATTGCTGATCCGCCATTCAGGCGACCTGATTAAATCCCGCGTCGAAAAGCGCGTCTTCGCCCGCACCGTCGGCAATAGCGTGCTGACCGCCGACGGCGATAAATGGCGCTGGCAGCGGCGCGCCCTCGCCCCCCTGTTCCGCCACTCCGAAATCATCGGCTATGTCGATAAGATGAGCCGGGCGGCAGACGACCAGGTCGCGGAATGGCGCACAGCCGGCCCGGGCATTCGCAACGTCGAAACCGACATGACGGACGTTACGCTGCAGGTCATCATGCGCACGATGCTGGCCAGCACCGACCGCGACATCAGCCGCCGGATTATGACCGCAACCGAGGCCTATTTATCGAAATCCTCCTGGGAAGCCGCTTACGCGATCCTGCAACTGCCCCGCTGGTTTCCCCATCCTGGCACCTGGCGCATGGTGGCATCGGCCCGCTCACTCCGTGAAATCATGGCCGAACTGATCGACAACCGTCGGTCCCCAGGCGTCAAGCCCGCTGGCATTGGCGAAGATCGTGATGACGGTCACGATGACGATCTGCTTGGCCGGCTCCTCAACGCCCGCGATCCCGAAACCGGCCAGCCGATGGATGAGGAAGGCCTGATCGACAACCTCTCGACGCTCCTGCTGGCTGGTCACGAAACCACCGCCAAGGCCCTGACCTGGACGCTCTACCTGCTCGCCCGCGCCCCTGTTTGGCAGGAGGCGGTGCGCCAAGAGGTCATTGAGGTCGCAGGCGACGCCCCGATCACAGGCGAACACATCGATCGCCTGCAAATCACCACGCGTGTCCTGAAGGAATCGATGCGCCTTTATCCGCCAGTGCCCGTCGTCGCCCGCGTCAACACGGCTTTCATCCGGGCAGGCGGTGAGAACCTGCCTACGGGCGCCAATATCGTATTTCCGGTTTTCGCCATCCACCGCCACAAAAAGATTTGGGACGACCCCAACCGTTTCGATCCCGACCGCTTCCTGCCCGCCAAAGAGAAGGCAATTCCCCGCACCGGTTACATGCCGTTCGGTGCCGGCCCGCGCATTTGCATCGGCCAGTCATTCGCAATGATGGAAGCCACCGCCCTGCTTGCAACATTCATCCGCGCCGCCCGCTTTGGCTGGGATGGCCAACATAAACCCGAACCGCTCTCGCGCATTACGTTGAAACCCGCAGGCGGCATGCCGCTCGAGGTGGAGCCGCTATAACAGCTGCTATCGCCGCAAACGGGACCGGGCTCTTCCCGCTCAAAACGCGAGCCGGATTCCTTCGCGTATCTTTTCGTCAAACGAATCCGCATGCCGCTGCTTAGGCTTGTTGTTTTTCAGGAACTGCCCGCGCTTCTTCAACAAACCATCGAGTTGACCATCGATTTCTTTACGCTCCGCCATGCGCTTGGAAATGAGCGCCTTGCGTTCTTCGGCAGCTTTAGAGCGCAATTTCTTTGGCAATTTCTCATCATCAAGTTTATCGATATTCACCGTGCCCGCTTCGATTTCAGCCAACAGGTCGCCACCGCCAGTGATCACCTCGCGCTTGCCCCTCTTCTTGGCGCGATAGGCTGCCCGGTCGGCGGAAGATGCCGCAAGCCCTTCAGCCGAAATCCCCATTGATATCGCGCTGCCTCCAAGCCCGGATAGCTTTTTGTCATAAGCGGCCCGGGTGTGTTGCTGGCCGTACGGAATAACCGTGCCACGCATCTTTTGCTGCAATCGGTGGATTTGTTCGTCAAACGGCGTGGTGATCACTTGCACGTTTCCAGATTGTGGGATCTGCGCATAAATGCCCTCGCCAAGCGCCGCGATTTCTTTCCAGACCCGCTGGGTAGCGCTGCGACGGCCGGCCTGGAGCGCATGCACAGTGATACCCCGCTGCTTCGCTTTCACCAGCGTTTCAGGATACTTGACGTCGTGCTGATAATCCATGTGCGGCGGGCTGTCGCCGGCCAGAAAGACAAGCCGGATCGTATCCTCGCCATAGCTTGTCCAGGTGGCGCGCGTTACCGCTTCATAGAGTGCCTGATTGACAGACTCGGGCGCATCCCCGCCACCGGAGGCTTGAAACCCGATCAGCTTGCCGTATAGCCCATCAATGTCCTCGGTCAGGTCGAAGAACTTGGTGACATAGATATCGCCGATGTCGCGAAAGCCGATTAAGCCCATTCGCACGATAGCGTTAGGGTCGTTGTCGGCAATTTCATTGGCAATTGACCAGATCTTTTTCTTTGCTCCCGCGATCAAGCCGCCCATCGAGCCCGTTGTGTCCAACACGAACATGACTTCAACGACCCGCTTCCCGCAGGTCCTTTCCTGCTTCAGATCATGGTGACAGCCATTCGTTTGGGCCGTTGCCGATGATTGAAATAACAAAAATGAAATAAGTATGGTGCTGGTTATTCTCAATAGACGCATAATGTGAATTCCTTTGTTGCAATAAAACCGTGATAAAAAATTGCAAAGTATTTGCGGCCAAAACGGGCCGCCGAAAGAGGCGCAACTGGAAATGTGGTCGTAGCGCATCGGTTCGATTTATATTTGGCGCGCGTAGCTGGTCGGTCACCGAATGGCCCGTTTTTCCTGCCGCCCGCTTTAGCTGGGACGGCGACAATCTTATCGTGAAACCTCCCCTCAAAAACCGCCACCGCGCCCCTTCCCCTAAACCTGCTTCCGCCCCCGCATAGAGCTCCACCATATCGCGCTGGCTGACGAAGCCGACGACTTCGCTGTCTCGTGTCACAGAAGCGCGGCGTGCACCAAGGCGGACCAGCAACCGGATCGCGTACTTGATGTTGATGTCAGCGCGGACCGCCAATGCCGCCAGCCCCCCAACACGCAAAAACCGCAGCGAAACGGATTTCGCCACGGGCTTCAAATCTTGAAAGGTCTTATTATGGGACCAGCAGGCCAGGGCCAAAGCTACAGTCAGCCCGTTGCCATCAGCGTCAAGCGTCAGCCGAAGTCTCGACGCGGCCGGCTTTCAGAAGCGACTGCTTGCGCATCTTGGTGCGAACGCCCTGGGTATTGCCTTGGATGCGGGTCTGTTTCGGGCGCGCAATCCGGCGCTTGTTTTTCTTCTTCTGGGTCTCGACGTCGCGGGCGCTGGAGCCGGCCATGGGTAGTCTCCGAAGCTTGAATTGAATTGCATGAGGGCGCAGCTAAACGCTCGAATTTTCGAAGCGGCGCGCGGTAAGCCCACCTTTTGGCCTCAACTGAGCGCGCTAGTCAAGGCATAACCGGGACTAAGGAAAACCCCTGCCCATGCCAGGCATGACAGCGGACTGACCGCCAGAAAGCGGCTCCAACGCATTCCCATGGCCCCGGCAGCCAGCGGAACGAAGGGCCTGATCAGCCCGCCGAACTTGCTGGCCGCAACCCCCACCATCCCATATCTCTTCACGTAGTAGCGTGCGTAGACATACCATTGCGGCCGCGTTTTAAGCGGCCAGACGTTGCCCACGTCGCGCTTGAAATAGCGCCCGATGGCAAATGTAATCACATCGCCGATGGCCGCCCCGGCCGCAGCAGCAAGCCACACCGTGATAAACTGCCCGCCTGCCGCGCTATGGATCCCCCCGATCGCCAGGAATAGCGCCGAGGATGGCACCAGCAACGATAAAAAAACCATGCTTTCGGCGAACCCCAACGCAAACACGATCGGTCCGGCGAGCGCGATATGCTCCCGGACGATATCCAGCGCCGGTTCAACGATGCTAACAGCCATTGGGGGCTTGCTTTTTCCTAATTCCGGGACGAGACGGGGGGGCGCCTCCAAATTACCGCTTACAGTTCATTCAACCACGCCACCGCGTCGCGACGCCCGCATCCACAGTGAGGAAACCGGGCCAAAGTTGCGTGCCGTTGTCGCAGTTTCTCTTGAGAAAGGCCATGTGAACCGCTAAATCCGCTGACATTGGTTCGCTTGTGCTACACATTGTCCGTTGGCCTTCGCGGCAAACGGTGGCAATGAGTGGGCGATCACCTAAAATGACCACCTCGGAAGCGCACCACGAGCCGGCCCTCGCGAAGGCCGCGGCACAACGCTTCTGACGCTTGATTGATTGCTCAGGGAGGCCCTTGGAGAGCACATGGTATCGCTACGCGACAGCACAAATTCACCTGATCGTCCAGGCCGTTTCGGTGGCAAGAACAAGAAGCTGAGCAAGGCCGTGCACAGGCACAAGGCGACGTCCAGCCAGGGCGTGCAGGAACGGCTGTTTACGTTAGCATTTTCCGGACTGGTCTATCCGCAGATTTGGGAAGACCCTGTCGTCGATATCGATGCTCTGCAATTGAAGGACGGCGAGAACATCATCGCCATCGCTTCGGGCGGCTGCAACATCATGAGCTATCTGACCGCAGCTGACGTCAACGTCACCGCGATCGACCTCAACCCGGCCCACATCGCGCTCAACAACCTGAAGCTTGCAGCCCTCCTGCATCTGCCAAGCTATGACGCATTCCACCGCTTCTTCGCCGAGGCCGACGCTTCAGAGAACGTGCGCGCCTACTTTACCTATTTGCAGGAACACCTCGACGAGCCGACCCGCAAATACTGGGAATCGCGCGACAAGCTCGGCCGCCGCCGGGTTGGCTACTTCGGCAAGAACCTTTATCGCCACGGTCTGTTGGGCAGCTTCATCGGCGCCAGCCACCTGCTGGCGCGCATGCACGGCGCCAACCCCCGCAAACTGCTCAAGGCCAAGTCCATGGCCGAGCAGCGCGCCATCTTCGATAGCGAACTGGCGCCGTTGTTTGAAAAACGCCACATCCGCTGGTTGATGAACAAGCCATCGGCGCTGTTCGGGCTTGGCATTCCACCCTCGCAGTTCGAAGCCTTGAAGGGTGACGAAAGCCACATGGCCGAAGTCCTGTTCCAGCGCCTCCAGCGTTTGGCCTGTGATTTTGACCTGCGCGAAAACTATTTCGCCTGGCAGGCCTTCGGGCGCCGCTATCAAACCGGCGGCACGGGTCCGCTGCCACCGTATCTGCAGCGCGAATACTACGAGACCGTTCGCGAGCGTGCAGACGGCATCAAGGTCGTCCACGAAAGCTTCACCGAGCACCTGAGGAACAGCGAGGACCAGTCGTTTGATGCCTACGTCCTGCTTGATGCCCAGGATTGGATGACCGACGAACAGCTCACCGACAACTGGACCCAGATTGCGCGGACCTGCCGCCCCGGCGGCCGTGTCATCTTCCGCACCGCCGGTGAACCCAGCATCCTGCCGGGCCGCATTCCCGATGAAATCCTCAACCGCTTCGACTACGACGAAGAAACCTGCCGCGAATTCACATTGCGCGACCGCTCGTCAATCTATGGTGGTTTCCACCGCTACACCATGCGCGGCTAGACGAAGGGCTTGGGGAGTAGGCTCGTGGGAGCAGTCCAAAAAGAAGGTGAGGATGCCGGCCAGCACATGGACGGCATCTATCGCTATCAACGCTATATCTACGACGTGACGCGCAAGTATTTCCTGCTTGGCCGCGACACGCTGTTGGAGGCGATGGACCCACCGGCAGGCGGCACCATCCTGGAAGTCGGCTGCGGAACCGGGCGCAACCTCATCAAGGCCGCCCGCCGCAATCCAAACACGAAGGTTTACGGCTTCGATATTTCGACCATGATGTTGGAAACCGCGCGCGCCAATATCGAGAGCGCCGGCCTGTCCGATCGCATCACCGTCGTCGAGGGCGACGCCACGAACTTTTCGACTGAGGAGCTATTTGGCGAACAGGGCATCGACCGCGTCTTCATTTCATATTCGCTGTCCATGATCCCGCCCTGGCGCGAGGCGATTACGCAAGGCCTGGAAGCCGTAAAGCCCGGCGGATCGTTGCACATCGTCGACTTTGGACAGCAGGAGCGCCTGCCCGGCTTGTTCAAGAAGGGCTTGAGCGCCTGGCTCGCAAAATTTTCAGTCGAACCCCGCCCAGACCTCGAACAAGAACTCCAGGCCCAGGCCGACAAGACCGGCTGCAAACTGAAGTTCGAACGCATCCTGCGCGACTACGCCCAACATGCGATTGTTTCAAAGCCTGCGGTCTAAGCGGATCTACACTAACAGGCTGTTGAAGAACTCAGTGAGGTCGCGATGCGAGACGAAGTTGGCTGCCGGCAAGACGCGTCCGGTGCAGGCGTGGTGGACCCCACGGCAAACCGGCGCAACGCAGTCCGGCAGTCAATTTCGCCGCATCCCCTTGGGACACCGCACTTTTTCGCCTCGGCGGCGTCGCGGCACTGGCCCGATAGACCCACA
>JAHZKP010000066.1 GCA_022600345.1 Alphaproteobacteria bacterium
CCCACCGTCGTCATCCTCACGAAGGTGAGGATCCATGCAAGCCTCCAGGAACCGCTTTCCTGCCCTCCTTGATGCCACCAGGTCCGGCGACTTTTCTAAGGCTGCGAACCAAGGAAACGGGCGCGAATACAGCACCTTGCGTGGATGGCCGACTGCTCGGCCATGACGGAGGTGGGGGAGGTGATTTGGGTGGCCAACATTCGGCAAGCGCGTGTTGACGTCCTAAAGTCGTGTGGAGCTTGTTTCGTCCACACTTCCTAAAGTCGTGTGGAGCTAAAAAGCCGCCCTGCGAAATGCGGGGCGGCTTTTCAGTTCAGTCTGGACGGCTTCGTTTCAGAGCTGTCCCATCACTTGCTCGAACTCAGAGCAGTTCGATGTTGTTAACGGCGGACTTTCCCGAGCGACGGTCAATTTCAGTATCGAAAGCAACCTTCTGGCCCTCGGCAAGGCCACGGATGCCGGCGCGCTCTAGTGCGGTGGCGTGAACGAATACGTCCTTGTCGCCTCCGTCTGGAGCAATGAAGCCGTAACCCTTTTGCTCGTTGTAGAATTTAACGGTGCCGTTCTGCATAGTTCAGTGCCTTTTTCGAATGCGTTGGCGTTAAAGCCGCCCTGCGCTAATGGGCGCAGTTGGGCTTTGAAGTCTCGATTTGGGGGGGGAATTTGAACGTGCGCCTAGCATTTCGAAGGCGTAGGGGCCCTATCGTCCGGCCAAAATCGACGCTTTTCGATATATACCTTCGTGCACAATGACGCAAGGTGTATGGCGCCATCCGGCGTTAGGAATCGATGATTTGGCGGGCCGCCTGGGAGGGTGTTGAATTGCCCGCCAATACGGCGTCTGCGAGCTGGTCGACCAGTCCGGTTTTGCCATCTTTTATGCGATCTGCAACCAGATCTGCCGCTGCCCGGGCGATCAGATAGCGGGCGCGACGTCGGCGGCGCTCGTGGGGGTCGCGCTTGAAGACCTCGTTGCCCTGGGCGTCGATGGCCGCCAGCAACTCGCCGACCCCTTCTCCGGTTATGGCGCTGGTCTTCAGAATCGGTACCTGGGCGCTTTTGCCAGAGCGGATCGACAAGGCGCCCTGCAACTGCTGCAAGGTTCGCTCGGCGCCCTCGCGGTCGGCCTTGTTGACGACGAGGATGTCGGCAATCTCTAGCAGGCCCGATTTCATGGCCTGGATGTCGTCGCCCAATCCGGGGGCGGAAGCAACGATGCGGATGTCGGCGACTTCGGCGACGTCGATTTCGTTTTGGCCGGTGCCGACTGTTTCCAATAAGATGATGTCGAATTGGGCGGCATCCAGGGCGTCGATTATGCGAACGGCGGCTGGGGAAAGTCCACCCAGATACCCGCGGCTGGCAAGCGAGCGGACGAAGACGCCATCGTCATCGAGGGCGGCGGTCATACGGATGCGGTCGCCCAGAATCGCGCCGCCCGATACCGGGCTTGAGGGATCGACAGCGATGACGCCGACGGTCCGGTCCTGATCACGCAAGTGGCGAATGAGGGCGTTGACGAGGGTTGATTTGCCGGCGCCAGGTGGACCGGTCAAGCCGATGACCAGGGCGTTGCCCAGATGGGGCTGGATGGCCTTCAGTAGCGCTGGAGCTGTTGGCGACAGCATTTCAAGCGTGGTGATGGCGCCTGCAATGGCGCGGCGCTGTTTATTGCGAAGGCCGGTGAGGAGGGACTGCGCCTCTTCGCTCTCACCTGTGTGATCGGGTTCGCTAGCTGTTGGTTTGGTTTTCGTCATAGCGGGGCTGATACGCGAGCAGCCGGTCATTGGGCAAGGGGGCTATCGTTGAAGTGAGGATAATTCGTGCCCGCAAGCAGAGTTTTGAGGGAAGCATCAAAACCAGATTCCCGGCCATCGGTAGCGGGGGCGCATCTCGATCGGGCCCGTTCCGATCATCGAGACCATCGGTTCCTCGACGACGACGATTTGCGGCAGCGCCGGGCGGTTCGCCAATTCGTGCAAACGGGCAATGCGCTCTTTCGTTGGCGGATGGGTTCTGAGCAGCGAGGGTTGCGGTATGCGGCGGGCGGGAACCGGATAGGCCAGATCTTCCCAGAACCGTCCCTCATAGCGCTCCAGACGGCTGAGCGCGGAAGCCAGCCCCATTGGGTCGCCGGTCAGCATGGCTGCCTCCAGATCGGCGTCGAATTCACGAGCGCGCGAAAGTCCCAGTTGCAGAAGGCTGGAGGCGGCTGGAGCGAAATAGAGCAACAGCACTGCCCACCAGGATATCGGCGGTTCGCCGGTGAACAGACCCAGGACATTCAGTAGCGCCAGCGCAAGTGCGATGTAGGACAACGATTGAACGAACCGGGTCATGACGTCGGCCAGGTTCATCAGCCACAGGTCATTGTTGCGGATGTGGCTCATTTCATGGGCAAGCACGTTGGTGATTTCGCGCATGGTCAGGCGGCGCAGGAGGCCTTCGGTGATAGCGATGGAAGCGTTTTGCGGGGTGCCGGTAGCAAATGCGTTCAAGGTGGCGCTGGGTACAAGATAGAGATTTGGGCGGGCGGGCAATTCGGCGCGCTCAGTCAATTCATCGATGATGCGGCTGAGCTGGTCGTTACCTGGTTCAACCTTGCTTGCACGATAAAGCTTCATGATCGCTGAGGGCGGGATGCTGGGGGCGAGCAGCAGTAGAATGCCGATGCATATCAACGAAACAGCGACCCCGCCCAGCCCCCACAGCAGGGTTGCGGCAAGCGTGACGAGCAGGCCGATCCCGCCGATTAGCATGGCGGAATGTTCAAGGTTGCGCTGTTTGTGCGCTTTGAGTTGTTCGCTGTCGAGCAGTTGTCTCATTGTGCTCGGGTTCCCCAGGCCGATTCAATAAACGCGTTGCCGAATTTCAAGGCAGCGAGCGTCGATCGAGCATTTCCAGGTGGCCCGATTAAGGCGGCTGGCCGTTGTTCATTTCTACTTGGCAGCCCGGCTTGCCCCTTCCTGTACCGCCGGCCAGAGGCTGTCGCTTGGTTAGAATTTGGCCAGTGTGGCTTCATCGGGAGGCTGGTCTGCGGTGGTCGCTGCTGCTTTGAGAATGGCAGGCAGGATGTCATCGGCCTTTGTGACGACCGTGAAGCTAACGTCGAGGCCTTTGCGGATGAATTGCTGCGATTTCATATGGCCGAGCAATTCGATGAATGGGTCCCAAAAGCCGTCGATGTTGGCCAGGATGATGGGTTTTTGGTGTTGGCCGAGTTGTGACCAAGTCAATTGTTCGACCAGTTCTTCCAGTGTTCCGATACCGCCGGGCAGTGCGACGAAGGCATCGGAGCGCTCAAACATCAGGCGCTTTCGCTCGTGCATATCGCCGGTGACGATCAGCTCATCGACATCGCGCAGCATCTGCTCGCGTTCTGAGAGGAAGTCGGGGATGATGCCGGTGACTTTGCCACCGCCTGAGATGGTGGCGCGTGCGACTTCGCCCATCAAGCCCATGCCGCCGCCTCCATAGATCAGCCGGATGCCCGAATTTGCCAGGCTTTCGCCGAGCACCTGAGCTGATTGGGCGTAAACGGGTTTGGTTCCTGGTCCGGAACCGCAATAAACGCAGACGGCTTCAATTGCCGGTTCAATGCCGGGTGTGCCTTCCACCTTCAGGGCTGCCTTATGGGAATTTATCTTTGTGTGTTTTGTCATAATCGGTCGTTTCCAGTGCTTGTTTGTTCAAATGCTCCCTGGCTGAGCGGGTTCTTCTTTTATGTGTAAGTCTTGTTCCATTTTGTGAGTTTAGCAGGCTGATAGTGTTACTGGATTATCTTTCTAAGGCGCTGCGATGACGGATTTGCTCGGTTGCTGCAAATCGTCGACGCCCAACATTTGTGCCCTCCTGGCGGCTGGTTAACCCAGTTCTGCGGCAAGTTGGTTTCTTCTTGCTGTTTCATTGGCTTGGGCGGTGTTTCATGGTTAAGCTTTGATGTCTGGTAAGCGCGGGGCGGAGTGCAGGGGGCATTGTCGGCCGGGCAGGTGCGGCGCGGGCTTTGCATGGTGTAAGAGTGCGGTGAAGCGGACCTGCATGAAGCATGCCGGGGTATGTCTTGGATGCTTTTGGGTGCCAACGGGTTCAATTGTGTTGTGTGCGGCTCGTTTGGCGCGCGAGGGTTGGTTGAAGAGGAGGCCGCGTGACATGAGGGGACTTTCATTCCCCGCATCGTTCCTGGTGCTTGCCTGCCTGGTTTGCGGGTGGGGCGCGAGCCTATTGTTCTCCAGCGGCAATCAGCCGGAGTGGCAGACGGCTGGATTGGGGCGGCAGGTTGAAAGCGAGCGGGCAATCGCGCCGTGGACCTGGTCAACATGGGCCGATGGTGTGGGTGTATCAAGCCCGGCGGCGGCACAGGACCGGGATGGCGAGGCCGAAGGTGGTTCGTTGGAAGATTTCGCGCCAACCTTTTCGCGGATTGCCATCAGGCCAGGGCGCTCGGCCAATTTCGAAGGGCTTGGTGAACCGGGCGGGCGGATTGAGTTGAAGCTCGACGGCAAGTCTTTGGGGAGCGTCCCGATTGGTGTCGATGGGACGTGGAAGCTATCGACGCTGCCGCTGGGGGCTGGTGACCATAGAATCGTGGTCGAGGCCCGGAAAGGTTTGAGCAGCAAGGCGATTATCGGCCAGGAGGTCCGAGTCGCGATCCCCAACAACGTTTCAGGTTCAGAGATCGTGGCTTATGAAGCGCCTGATGCTGCCGAGGCTAAAGCACGCGTGCGTTCGCGTGCCGAGCGGTTGGCGGACGCTGCAAGCCGGGAATTCGACAATTTTACGCAACGTGAAGAGCGCGATGCTGCTGTGAAGCGTGCCGAACGCGAGCGTGCCCAAGCGCGGCGAAAACGCGAAGAACAAGAACTGGCGCAGCGCGAGGCAGACCGGCAGACGGCAGACGAACGTGTGGATCGGGCACGGGACGGGAATCGCGACCAACTGCCGGGTGTGGGGCAACTGGGCGAGTGGTATTCGCGGTCGGCCAAGGACTACCACGAATTCGTTGTGCCAGAGTTGGCGAAAAAAGGCGGCCGACAGGGTGCTGGAAGTGAATTGGCGAATGTTCCGCCGCCAGAGCGGCCGGGAGATCCCAGCGCCATCGACATTCTGCCTTCGCTCGATTCAATCGTACAACGGACCAGCGAGTGGCTTCGCAGTGCCAATCGGACGTATCAGGAAAAGATTGTCCGGGACCTTTCGACCGGACCTGAAGATCAGCCATCTGAAGCGCCACGCGATGACCTCGAGACGGCGGAGCGCGCGCCAGTTGGCGATGAGGGAAGCGATCGGGATGAGGCTGAAAGCCGTCGTCAGGCGGCACTTGATGAGCAGGAGGCTGCCCGGCGTCGGGAAGCTGATGAAAGGCAGCGTGAGCGGCGCGAGCAGGCGCGGAGGGAGCGGGAGCGTCTGGAGAAGGAGCGCGAAGAACGCGAACGGTTGGCGGCGGCGGCCAAGAAAGCCGAAGAGGACCGTTTGAAGCGGGTTGCGGAAGCCCAGGCGGTGGCCGAGCGGCAGGCTAGAGAGAAACGGGAACGCGAAAGCGAAGCTGCGCGGTTGGCCCGCGAGGAGGAGGAGGCCGCCGAGAAGAGGCGGCTGGACGAACTCCTTGAGGAAAGAAACCGCCAGAAGAGGCTGGCTGATGAGGCAGAGGAAGCCGAGCGGCAGCGCTTGCTGGCTGAAGAAGAGCAAAAAGAACGGGCGCGGATACTGGCTCAACAACAGGCGCGTGAAGAAGAAAGAAAGCGAGAAAGTGAGCTTCGCCAGCGGCAACTGGATGAATTCCTTGAGCAGCAGGCGGCCGAAAAACGGCGGCTTGCTGATGATGCTGCCAAGCAGGAACGTGACAGGTTGGCGAAACTGGAAGCCGAGCGACTGGAACAAGCCCGGCTGCGTCAGGAGCGCTTCCGCCAGCGTGGTTTGGATCGCGAGCGCGAGCGGCAGTTGGCGGCCAAATATGAGAGGGCGTTGCAGGTCGCGCGGCTTTCCGATGACGCCGGCTTTGGCCGGGACGGCCGGGAGAAATCAAGCCGGGCGCGGCGCAATCTGGTTGTTCCAGCGCTACCTGAGCGCCTCGACGATGACGACGCCCGGCGCAGTAGAATCGGACTAAGCCGCAGGGACGTCGGCTCTGCCCGCTCTCCAAGTCGAAGGATCATTCGCGAAAAGTCGCGGCGCGCGGATGTGGTGGCGAGGTTATTTGATGCGGCCTATCGGGAGCGGCTGAGAGAAATAAGACGGGACCATGATGAGCGTCATCGCGATATTCCGTTGCCAGCCGAACCTGAAGTTCGGCGCAGTGCCCTGCGACTGGCCAACCGCCTGGGCGGGCCACCTAGGGCGAGGGGCGAACGGCGGGGTGTTCGCTCGGCGGGTTGGCGGGCGCGCGGATTCAGACCGGCCAGGGGGCGTGGCTGCCGGGATGAGCGGGCCGGGCAGACGATCAGCGTGCCGGGGACTTATGTGGTCGCAAGAGGCGATACCTTGTGGCATATATCGCGCAGGCACTATGGTCGAGGTGTGTTGTACGGTCTGATCTATGGGGCAAACCGAAAGAGGATCCGCCATCCGCATTGGATCTACCCTTGCCAGAAGTTTCGGTTGCCGCGCCGTTGAGTTCCTGCCGCATTCGGATTTCCCGATCCTTTCCGGAGCTGCCTGGCTGCGCTTTTCTCCGGCTACAATTCAAGTTGAAAGGTCTCCATGATTGGTCATGCCCGCGGTAGGGATCGCAGCCCCAGCATCGATTCGAAGTTGCTGGGCGGGGGAGAAGATCACTGGACCGTATTCAAGGGGTTGCTTCCTTTCGTGTGGCCTGAGGGGCGGCCTGACCTAAGACGCAATGTGGTTGTTGCTCTGGGTCTCTTGCTGGTGGCCAAGTTCGTCACCGTCAGTGTGCCGATTGCATTCAAGGAGGCCACGGACGCGCTGAGTGGGTTGGCGGGGGAGGCTGCGGCTGGGCCGGTGGCGCTGACGGCGGCGGCGACATTTCTGATCCTGGCCTACGGCTTCGGTCGGATGATGACGGTGGTGCTCAACCAGATCCGCGATGTGTTTTTTACCAAAGTGGGTCAGAACGCGGTTCGCCAGCTCAACACGCGAACGTTTGAACACCTGCACAAGCTGAGCTTGCGGTTTCACCTGGAACGGCGCACAGGCGGTTTATCGCGCGTTCTAGAGCGCAGCGCGCGGGCCATCGAACTCATCATCCGCATGGGTATCTTGAACGTCGTGCCGACGATTATCGAGCTGCTGCTGATCTGCGGCATCCTGTTTTATTACTTCGATATCAGCTTCGTTTTGATCGTGCTGGTGACGGTGGCGATCTACATGTGGTTCACGTTCAAAGCGTCGGAATGGCGGATCGGCATCCGCCGCGAAATGAACGACAGCGACACGGACGCCAACACCAAGGCGATCGACAGCCTGTTGAACTTCGAGACGGTCAAGTACTTTGGCAACGAGGGCTTGGAAGCAAGGCGCTTCGATGGCGCCATGCAGCGCTATGAAGGGGCGGCGATCCGGACCTATTCATCGCTGGCGGTGCTCAACTCGGGGCAGGCAATCATTTTCACCATCGGTATGGTCGCGTTGATGTGGTTGTCGGCGCGCGGCATTGCTCAGGGCACGCACACGATCGGCGATTTCGTGTTGGTCAACACGTTGATGATCCAGCTTTGGATGCCGCTTAATTTCATGGGCATGGTGTACCGCGAGATCAAGCAGGGACTGGTGGATATCGAGGTGATGTTCGCGCTCCTTGGGCAAAATCCGGAAGTGATTGACCGGCCGGGTGCGAAGGCCCTTGAGGTTCGCCACGGCGACATCCGTTTTGAGAATGTTTCGTTTGGCTATGATGCTGAGCGGGAGATCTTGAAGGATGTGTCGTTTGATATTCCAGCCGGCAAGATGGTGGCTATCGTCGGGCCGTCGGGGGCTGGCAAGTCGACGATCTCGCGTATTCTGTTTCGCTTCTACGATATCAACAGCGGCCGGGTGACAATCGACGGGCAGGACATCCGCGATGTGACACAGAAGTCGCTGCGGGCGGCTATCGGCGTGGTGCCGCAGGACACGGTGCTGTTCAACGATACGATCAAGTACAATATCGGGTATGGGCAGCCTGATGCCAGCAAGGATGATATCGTTGCAGCAGCCAAGCTGGCGCAGATCGACGACTTCGTTCGGGCGATGCCGCAGGGCTATGACACCATGGTGGGTGAGCGCGGGCTGAAGCTATCTGGTGGCGAAAAGCAGCGTGTCGCGATAGCGCGGACGATCCTCAAAGGACCGCCGATCCTGATGCTGGATGAGGCGACGAGTGCGCTTGACAGTCATACGGAAAAGGAAATCCAGGATGCGCTGGACAAGGTGTCCAAGGACCGCACGACGCTTGTCATTGCGCATCGGTTGTCAACGATTGTGCATGCCGACCGGATCGTCGTGATGGAGAAGGGACGCGTTGCCGAGCAGGGGACGCACGCCGAATTGATCGCGCTTGACGGCTTGTATGCGAGCTTGTGGAACCGGCAGCGGCAGGCCGAGAAGGCGCGTGAAGAGTTGGCAAGCGCGCTGGAAGAAGCGGAGCGAACGGGCGCATTGCCACCTGGCTGGGAGCGCGACTTTAAGCCGGCGGAATAGCGCGGTGGCGGAGGCTGCATCGAACCGTTGCGGCTTCGTTATGGATGTTGCGAAACGAGTTCGCTCATTTGACCGAAGCATAGCAGCCGGCCGTCGACGTCCTTGATGACGAATTCGGTAAAGCCCCACGGCCTATCGGCAAGGCCGCGGGTGACCTCGACGTTGCGCGAGGTGTACTCGCTGTGCAATTTGGCGATATCGTCGACACGCAGGTAGGCATCGAGCAGTTCATTTGAATACTTGTCGGGCGGCAGCGCTGGCGGGCAATCGAGGTGTCGAAAGAAGATCGATAATCCGTCACGAATGGCGCCGGCATAGGTGGTGGGATTGCCGTATTCGAATTGCGTCTCGAAGCCGAGCCTGGTGTCGTAGTAGTGCAGCGTTTTTTCAAGGTCGGCTGAAAAGAACTGAGGGACAATGGCTGCGATCATGGCTCGGTTCCTTCGGTCAGTGGGGGGCGTTTGCCAACGGTGCTATCCAACAGCCGCTTGAAGCACGGGCTACTTGGGCAGCAGTGAATATAAATACGCCGCGTAGGCAGCCAGCATGATGGAGCCTTCGAGACGGGTGACGCGGCCGCCGTTGGAGGCGAATGCGACGAGCGCCACTGTTGCGCCCAGCATGATGAAGTTATCGTAGGTAATGATTTGGGCGGGGATGTCGGTGGGTGCGAGCAGGCCGACGACGCCGCCGATGCCGAAGACGTTATAAACGCACGAGCCCATGACATTGCCGACGGCAACATCTGAATGGCCGCGATAGGCGGCGACGAGGGATGTCACCAATTCGGGCAGCGAGGTGCCGATTGCAACGATGGTCAATCCGATGACGGCTTCGCTGACGCCGACTTCCTTGGCAATCGATACGGCGGCGTCAACCAGTAGGCCGCCGCCGAATATGATTGTTGCCAGACCGGCAAGCGCCATCAAGTAGGGCAGGATGCGGCCAAGTCGCTGGTTCCACTTCAGGCGGTGGGCGGCCCAGTTGTCGCCGTCGCGCATGAGCTGGTCATAGGCTTCCGACATCTCGAATGCGGCGCTGTGGCCGGCTTCGGGTTCGAGGCGTTCCTGGCGGATGGCATAGAGGAGGTAGGAGGCAAGCAGGCCGACGAAGGCTGCTCCGATCCAGCGATTGAGCGGGAAGTAGAGCGCCAGGACGGTAAACAACAAGGCGGCGGCGACAACCACGACGCCGTCCCGCTTGAGGGCCCGCGAGGTCACTGTTAATGG
Source organism: Alphaproteobacteria bacterium (assembly GCA_022600345.1). Taxonomy (GTDB): domain Bacteria; phylum Pseudomonadota; class Alphaproteobacteria; order Rhizobiales; family Hyphomicrobiaceae; genus Filomicrobium. The sequence goes on from JAHZKP010000066.1 coordinate 9,864, forward strand.
TGCGATGAGGGAAGAGACGCCGACGATCAGAAGGACATTGGAGATGTTGGAGCCGACGAAGTTGCCGATGGCAATGCCAGGTGAGCCCGCCATTGATGCCTGAACGCTGATGACCAGTTCGGGCATCGAAGTGCCGAAGCCAACCAGGACAATGCCGATAATCAATGGCGAGACGCCAAGGCGTTCGGCGATCGCCACAGAACCGCGGACAAGCAATTCACCCCCTGCAATCAACAATACAAAGCCGGCAATTAGCATGAGCAGGTCGATCATAGCGGGCGAGGTCCTGTGATGATTGATCTGGGTTTGTTGGCAGTGGAATGGCAGGCAGGTGGCCGTCAGACGACGATCTCGGCCTCGGTGTACCCTTGCAGATAGAGCAGTGCGCGCAGATTGCCATGCTTAATTGAGGCTTTTGCCTCAACCGCGACAATTGGCTTGGCGCGATAGGCGACACCCAGGCCTGCAGCGCGGATCATAGCCAGGTCGTTGGCGCCGTCGCCGACTGCCAACGTGGCACTCAGCGGGATGCCCTTCTGGAGCGCGTAATGATTGAGGGCGTCGAGTTTGGCTTGTTTGCCAAGAATTGGATCGCCAACGGTTCCGGCAAGGTGATCGTCGGTGATGGTGAGCTGATTGGCTTGGTTGTGTTCAAAACCAACGAGGGAAGCAATCTGCTGCGTGAAGTGGGTGAAGCCACCCGATACCAGAGCGGTTGTTGCGCCATTGGCCTTCATGGTGGCCACCAGGGCTTTGGCGCCGGGCATGATGGTGAGGTGTTTGTCGATGATCTCATCGAGAACGTCGACGCTGAGGCCTTTCAGAAGGCCGGCTCGTTCTCTCAAAGCGTCGGCGAAATCCAGTTCGCCGCGCATGGCGCGCTCGGTGATACCGGAGACTTTTTCTCTCACGCCGGCGAAATCGGCGATTTCGTCGATGCATTCCTGTTCGATTATGGTCGAATCCATGTCGGCGATGAGCAGCTTTTTGCGGCGCTCTGGACCATCGTCGGGAAGGATGTTTACGTCGACAGGGTGCTTGCCAACAATTGCGGCTGCCTGCTGTTTGAGGCTTTCAATGCCCTCGGCCGGGCTGGAGAAGCGCATTTCCCAGGCCTCGCCCGGGGCCAGCCACCGTTCGCCAAGGCAGGTGTCTTTGGCCAGGGCGCGCTTGATGGTATCGGTCAGCTCGATGGAGAGGCATGGGCCATTGCCGGAGCTGCTTGCGGATGCTTTGTCCGGCGCAGTTAGGATGAGCACCTGTGCTTGGGGTTGGGGCATTGGCGTTATTTTCGAATCGCGGTTGAGAGTTCCGCAGACGTTGATGGGACCTGCGGGAATTGGAGTGCGAGATTGATTGATCGGCAAGCGGTCCTTATCGCAGGCCCGACAGCCAGCGGCAAGTCGGCTGCTGGTCTAAGGCTGGCGCGCGGTCTCGATGGGGTCATCGTCAACGCCGATTCCATGCAGGTTTTTGCTCAGTTGCGGATTTTGACGGCGCGTCCTGATGCTGAAGATGAAACAAGCGTGCCACACCGGCTTTACGGACACGTCAGCGCCCGGGAGGCCTATTCGGTGGCGGCGTGGCTGGAAGATGTCCGTGGGGTCTTGGGGGAAATCGATGCGGCGGGAAAGCGCGCGATTTTTGTCGGCGGGACGGGGCTTTACTTCAATGCATTGACCCGCGGGCTTGCCGCCATGCCCGATATTGACCCTGTTATTCGCGCGCATTGGCGGGCTGCGGCAAGGGCACGCCGGCCGCAGGATCTGCACCGCGAGTTGATGGCTCTCGATCCGGTGACGGGTGGGCGATTGAGGGAGACGGATCCACAGCGGATCGTGCGGGCGCTGGAAGTCATTCAATCGACAGGGCGGCCGTTGGCCGAGTGGCAGGCAATGCCAGCCAAGCCGTTGTTGCCGCCTGGGACATGGAGGGGGCTGGTCATTGCGCCGAGCCGGGCGATCCTGCACGAGCGCGCCAACCGGAGATTTGATCAGATGATGGGGGAAGGCGTGCTGGATGAGGTGCAGGCTTTACGGGCGATGCAACTCGATGATGTGCTTCCGGTTATGCGGGCTATCGGGGTCAGGCCGCTGTTGGCGCATCTGGACGGTCAGGTGTCGATCGAGGAGGCCGTAGAGCAGTCCAAAGCGCAGACGCGTCAGTATATCAAGCGGCAAACAACATGGCTTCGACGAAATATGGTTTCGTGGAAATGGCTATTTTCGGGTGAAAATTAGAAAAACAAGCACCTTCGCGTAATTTTCGTTGACCGATCGATTAAACTGTATGCATTTCGGCGACTCTCTTTGGCGTAACCTCGGTTGTGAGCGATGGCGCGTGGGAGAATGGGGCTGGTGTAGGCCAGAGTGCGGTTGGCCGGCGGCGGCGGTGTCGGGAAGGAAGGACTATTCATGGCGCGGACGATGACGGGTGCGGAAATGGTGCTCAAAGCTCTGAGCGACCAGGGTGTCGAGCATGTGTTCGGTTATCCCGGCGGGGCGGTTCTGCCGATCTATGACGAGATGTTCCAGCAGGACCAGGTGCAGCACATTCTGGTTCGCCAGGAAGGCGGAGCGGTGCACGCGGCCGAAGGATATGCACGCTCTACGGGCAAGGTCGGAGTCGTCCTCGTAACTTCGGGGCCGGGCGCGACGAATGCTGTGACCGGGCTCACCGATGCATTAATGGATTCCATTCCGCTGGTTTGCATTACCGGACAAGTGCCGACCCATCTGATCGGCAACGATGCCTTTCAGGAATGCGATACGGTTGGGATTACGCGGCCGTGCACAAAGCACAATTGGCTGGTCAAGGACGTCAACGATATCGCCCGCGTTCTGCACGAAGCGTTTTACGTTGCGCGTTCGGGCCGGCCGGGGCCGGTCGTCGTTGATATTCCAAAGGACGTTCAGTTTGCGACTGGCAACTATGTCGGGCCGGCCAATATCCAGCACAAAACCTATCGGCCCAAGCTGAAGCCGGACCAGCCGGCGATCCGCGAAGCTGTCGAAATGCTGAGCAACGCCAAGAAGCCGGTCCTTTATACCGGTGGCGGGGTGATCAATTCCGGGCCAAAGGCCAGCCAATTGCTGCGCGAGTTGGCGCGATTGACGGGGTATCCGGTGACCTCGACGCTGATGGGGCTCGGCGCGTTTCCAGCGTCCGACAAGCAGTGGCTTGGAATGCTGGGCATGCATGGCACCTACGAAGCCAACATGACGATGCACGGTTGCGATGTCATGTTGTGTGTTGGCGCTCGCTTCGATGACCGGATTACCGGAAGGCTTGATGCTTTCGCGCCGAATGCGCGCAAGATCCATATCGATATCGATCCCTCATCGATCAACAAGAACGTTCATGTCGATCTGCCGATCGTTGGTGATGTCGCCTATGTGCTGGAAGACATTTTACGGGTCTGGAAATCCAAGGCGCCGCAGATCGACAAGGCGGCCTTGAAGTCATGGTGGAAGCAGATCGATACGTGGCGGGCGAAGAATTCGCTGGGCTACAAGCAGGCGGGTGACGTGATCATGCCGCAATACGCCATCGAGCGGCTTTACGAATTGACCAAGGATCGCGATCCCTACATCACCACCGAAGTGGGTCAGCATCAGATGTGGGCTGCACAGTACTTCCATTTCGAAGACCCCAACCGGTGGATGACGTCGGGCGGGCTTGGGACCATGGGGTATGGGTTGCCTGCTGCAATCGGTGCGCAGATGGCGCATCCAGATTCGCTGGTGATCGATATCGCGGGCGATGCCTCGATCCTGATGAATATCCAGGAGGCCTCTACGGCCGTTCAATATAGATGCCCGGTCAAGGTGTTCATTCTCAACAACCAATACATGGGAATGGTGCGCCAATGGCAGCAATTGCTGCACGGAAACCGGTTGTCGGAAAGCTACACAGAGGCGCTGCCTGATTTCGTCAAGCTGGCGGAGGCTTATGGCTTCAAGGGCATGATCTGCGACAAGGCCGGTGAACTCGACGATGCGATTCAGGAAATGATCGACACGCCGCAGCCGGTAATTTTCGATTGCCGGGTGGCGGCGCTGGCCAATTGCTTCCCCATGATCCCGTCTGGCAAAGCCCATAATGAAATGCTGCTCAGCGAGGACGTTTCCGATCAGGATATTGGCAAGGCCATCGATGCAGGCGGGAAGGTCTTGGTATGATGAGCGTGTTTGGATTGCTGCGCAGCGGGCTGTTGGCAATCGTGATGGCGTCGGCCATGGCGACAGCCCTGGTTGTGGGCGTTAGCGGTGCCTCGGCCAAGGATGAGAAGCTTGCTGCAATGTGGGGAGCGCTGAGCCAAAACGATCGCACGGTGCTGGAGGTGGCGGCCGCGAAAAGCGGAAATGCCATGACGACGACGACTGGAACGCCCAACGACCAGTTCTGGACCGCGTTGCAGGAACGGGGGTTGCTGGAGCGCGTCGAGCTTTCCAAGCTTTATGGCGAAAGTGCCCAGCCCGTCATGGAAAAAGCCGGGTTCAAGGTGTTTGCGGTCACCGATCTGGGGATGGCTGAGATCCGCGGGCTGATCAGCGGATTTGAAAAGAAGTGAACGGCCATGGCGATGACGCCGATTGTAATTGAGGTGTAGGAGTGCTGGGACGGCTCCACTTTGGCTGGCTTACCAGCCCGTTCCCTCACTCTTTGTTTCAAGCGGTCGTTCAATGCGCATTCTTCTCGTCAGCCCTGGTAATAATCAGAAGTATGGAGGTGGGTTCTACTATTCGTTTCACCGCCGCTTGATGAATGGCTTCATTCGCAACGGCCATTTCGTTTATCCGTTTTCTGATCGCGACACGGCGGATTACGCGCTGGGCGTGCGCCGGTTCGGCAAGTGGATGGCCAACAAGCGTCTGGTGGAAATTGCCAGCGAATTGCAGCCGCGGTTGCTTGTGCTGTTGCAATGCCACTTGATCGAGCCGGAAACGGTCCAACAGGTTCGCGAGAATGTGCCGGGCGTGAAGGTGGCGGCGATTTCGATCGATGATATCTCGCATCCGACACCGGCGGGGCAGTTTCGGCATTTGTTGCAGAATGCCGATTTCGGGTTTGCAACGACTGGGGGCGAGACGCTGCGTGCAATGGCCGGGGACAAGCCGTTGGCCTTCATTCCCAATCCGGTTGATTTGTCGATCGATACGGAACGGACGTTTGAAGCCGTTGAGCATGAGTTCGACATGATCTTTGCAGGCCATCAGCCGATGGTCGATGTCAGGTGGGGACTTATCGAAGAACTGAGGCGCCGTCTGCCCGATGACATGCGCATCGGCTTGTTTGGCAAGCGGCAGGAACGGCAACTCTCAGGCGCGCGATATGTCACGGCTCTGGGGCGCACGAAGATCGGATTGAATCTCAACCGCAGAGATGGCGATCTTTATGCTTCAGACCGCATGGCGCAATTGATAGGTAACGGCTTGTTGCTGGCCACGCATCGCGCATCGGGTTACGGCGAAATTTTTGGCGAGGATGAGATGTTGTTTTTCGACGGCGTCGAGGACCTTGCTGAAAGCATTAAACAGGTTTTAGGCGGCGATGACGCCTGGCGTGAGATGGCGGAGAAAGGTTGGGAACGGGCGAAGGTAACGATGAACGAACGACTTGTGGCGAAGTTTATTCTTGGGATTGCCAATGGTGACAGCCTGCCTGCTGACTGGGTCTTCGGTGATCACGTTTTTAATTCGTCCGATAAAGGTTACGCGCGCGTTCCTGCTGCGTGAGGAAAAGGGAATTTGGCGATGCACCTGATAATGGCGAACAAGCTTTATTCATCGTGGTCGATGCGCCCGTGGCTGGTGATGAAATCTGTCGGGCTGGAGTTTGAGGAAACGGTAGTCGCGCTGAAGCAGCCCGACACCAAGCAACGCATTGGTGAGTTTACGCCATCGGGGCGGGTGCCGGTGTTGATCGACGGCGACATGGTTGTGTGGGAGAGCGTCGCCATTATCTCTGTGCTCTCGGATATGTTTCCAGATCTGCCAATCTGGCCGCAAGGTGATATCAAAGCGCGCGCTCACGCCAAGGCGATCTCGCTTGAAATGCATGCAGGTTTTCAGGCGTTGCGGCAGATTTGCCCGATGAATCTGGGTAAGCGGTTTGCGACGCCACCACTGAGCGAGGAACTCAAGGCCGACATCGCCCGGTTGGAAGAGATCTGGCGGGATACGCGCCAACGGTTTGGCGGTGAGGGTGGCTATTTGTTTGGCGACTTTTCTGCCGCCGATGCCATGTATGCGCCGGTTGTCACGAGGCTCGATACCTATCAGTTGCCGGTTGGCGAGGATACGCGAGAGTACATGGATACGGTTTTAAACAATCCGCTGTTCCTGGAATGGAAAGCGCAAGCCTTCGCTGAGCCGTGGACGATTGAAGCGTATGAAGCAGGGCACACGGTCGTGGAGGACTTGCGGGCTTCGTAACCGCTACCCATCAGGTCCGCGATACCCATGAATTTTACCCCAATAACAAAGAGACCCAAGCAAATGGCCCAGCCGCAAAAACAATCGCATTATCCCTCCCAGGTTCTTGATGAAGCCATCGTGCAGCGGACGCTGTCGGTGATTGTTGATAACGAGCCCGGTGTTTTGGCGCGTGTGATCGGTCTGTTTTCGGGGCGCGGCTATAACATCGACTCGCTGACGGTGACGGAGACGGAGCACGAAGCGCATATCTCGCGGATCACCATCGTGACGAGCGGTACGCCGATGGTAATCGAGCAGATCAAACATCAGTTGGATCGGCTGGTGCCGGTCCATCGGGTGCACGACCTGACTCTGGAGGGAGCGCCGCTGGAGCGGGAGCTAGCCCTCGTCAAGGTTCAGGGGCGGGGCGAAAAGCGCATTGAAGCGTTGCGCATGGCCGAAATCTATCACGCAAAGGTCATCGATGCATCGACGGAGCATTTCGTTTTTGAAATGACCGGGCGGGCGCGTCAGCTTGAGCAATTCATCGAGATCATGTCCGAACTCGGGCTTGTCGAAGTCGCCCGGACCGGTATTGCGGCGATTGCGCGGGGCAAGGTTGAGGGCTGACTTGCATTCTGAAGGCTGAAGCATAAACCGGGGTCGGCATCGGGTTTTCGGTCCTGGCGAATTGCTTCGTGCGGGCGGCGCGCCGATAAGAAATGATGCCTGAAGGGCGGCTGGCGCTGAGATGCGGCCGTCGTTTGATAGGTGTGCGTTGGCGCGTGCAGAAAAGTCCGCTTGCCCCAACATCAGTTCTCTCGCATATTTTAAAGGTGTTTATTCCGCTTCAGGAAGGCTTGGTATGCGCCGCGTTACATCCAGGCAAGATAGGTTTCCTAAGTTGGAAGCATTCGCCATCCACGATGGCTATGCGGAGCGAAATCAATTCGCATTGAGGCGGGTGCGGTCGGCGCCTGCTATTTCCATAGAGAGATTTGATCCATGTTTGTGCAGCGTTTTAGGGCGGCTGCGGCCGCGTTGTCGTGCGCTCTATTGAGCGTTTTCGTTTTGGGATCAGGCTCGGCAACTGCTGGCCAGTGCATCAAGGACCACACCAAGGTTCCGCTTGATGGCGCCAATGCCATTCGCGTCAAACAATACGTCTGCCGTTCTGAAGCTGCCGGTGTGGAGGGGCTTCTGGTCGAGTTCCACAGGCTTGATGACCTGAGCGCCAGCATGGTGCTGTTTGGTCCGATGGTGCCGCAGTTGGAAGCCATTTTTGGTGGGGCACGCATTCGCCAGAACAGTATGTTTCAAGAGTACAAGTCGCTGGTCGACAACTTCGGAATTCCCTACGACTCCCAAGGGCGCAAAATTTTGCTTGATACCTCAAACAACGATTCGGGAGACGTCGAAGTAAAGGGTGATGATGAGGGAGGGGCTGCGCAGCGATTGGATGCGAAATTCAGCCAGGTCAAATCGTTCGATACGGATTGGACGTTGAGCATGCCGATGCCCGACGTGGAAGCAGGGATGGTCAGGACCGATAAATGGCCGAAGGGGTGGAAGGTCAATTATCCGGCCGTCGGTCCCAACGAAGCAGATGAGTTGATGCCGGAAACGACTATGTGGCGGTATTTGGAGCGGCGAGATTTAGAAAATTACGATGCGAATTGGCGGCGAGAAAGTGCGAAGTGGGGCGGTAACGAGGGCCCAACGCCCCAGGTCGCCAAACAGATCGCATTGTTATCGCATCTGACGCGGGACAATTTCCCAGAAGACTTCATGGTTATTGAAGGACATTTTAGGGGGTGCGGCGAGGAATATGCACTGAGTTACAGCTCCAAGTTCCGCAATGTATATCTCGAGTTGGCTTTGGTGAAGAATACCTCGGGGCGGACGATTGTCGTCGATAATTTCATCGCGGGGCAGATACTGCAGCCATTGTTGCGGCTAGCGGAGGAAAGTTCGCGTCTGGCGAGGAGTGCTGCACCGGTTGGAAGCGGCTTTACTCTGGCAGCGGGGGAAAGCGTCGTTGTGCCGTTGCGGATCGTTCTGGAGGACCCAAACAGTGTGGGTCATACTCCGACGCCACGGGAGGAACTAAGTGCTGCCTATCGGGCCTTAAAGTCGTTCTCCAAAGAGCATCTTTTCTCCATCAAATTGGATGGCGTTGATCAGCCGATGCGAAAGAAGCGACGCTATTTCAAGAAACCAAAACCGATGCCGCCCGTGCCAGCCTATGTCTATGGGCCGGAATCCTATCTGGCTGGTTTTAGAATAGACGGGCAGGATCTTTTGCTTGAGGACAATTCGGGGAACTTCCTTGGGTTTTCTGTTGGCAATTTGCAGGGCTCGTGTCCGTTCCTTTACGCCTGGAATGACAAGACGGACCGCTGGAATGGCTACGGCAAGGTCATTCATCAATCTCACGGGCGCGATCGTGAGGCGAGCGAGCGGGTGAAGCTCGACCGATTTGCCACCCGGTTCCGGTTGACCGAGCACGAATTGGAGCTTTCGCAGATCAACCGGTTGGCGTTGTTGGTCGGTCTGAAGGATGGGCGCGAAATAGTGTTGCTGCCTGAAGATCCAGCGCTTGCCAAGCAGGACAAGCGCTATCGGAAGATCTTTGCCGGAGCCAGCCTGGAGTTCAGCTTCAAGTTGCCTGAAGATGTCAAACGAGAGGATGTCGTCTCATCGCATTTGGATGTGACGGGCTACTACCGGCTTTACACGCCGCAGCTTTCCAAGGCTGATTTGCAGTGATGGGAACTGACCGGGTAACGAATGAAGTCCGGCGGGCTGAAGTGCGACTGCTGGTTGCCCTGGTCGGGAGTGTAAAGCCGTTACATGGCAAACGATAATCTTATCGGCCGGGCCGCGCTGACGGTTGCAAGGCGGGGTCTCATACAGGCGGTGATGTTGCTCGCACCGGCGGGAACATTGATGTGGCCGAAGGCGTGGGTATTGATCGCCATAACGGTGCTGGGGACGGGGCTCAGTTTCACGGTGCTGTGGTTTCGCGACCGGGGCCTCTTGCGTGAGCGCTTGAGCGGTGCGTTTCGCCCCGAGCAGGACAGCTTCGACCGCATGTTGTTGATCGCCCTGATCGTGTCGTTTGCTGCAAGCTTGCTGGCTTCATCAATTGACGTCTGGCATATCGGCTTGTTTCCGATCACCAGTCCGGTCGTTGCGTTCATTGGTCTTGCAATGGTGTTAGCGGGGAGCCTGCTGTGGGTTCGCGCGATGCGGGTCAACTCGTTTGGCTCGATAGCGGTGAAACACCAGGCCGATCGCGAACATGCCGTCGTCGATCATGATGTCTACGGCATCGTGCGGCACCCGATGTATACTGGGATCTTGCTGGTGTTGTTGGGGCAGCCGGTCTGGTTGGGATCGACGCTGGGCGTTCTGGTGGGGCTATTGGGGTTGATCGTCCTCGCTGTTCGAGTCGTCAACGAAGAAAAGTTCCTGGTCGAAAAACTCGATGGCTACGACCAATACATCAACCGCGTGCGCTACCGGCTGGTGCCCGGTATCTGGTGAGATTGCCTTTGGTTAAGGGAGTTGGTTGATGGGCCGATTGGTCATTATTCGGCACTTCTACACGCTGCCAGACGCATTGGTCGCCCGGTCAGTTCTGGACGCTTACGGGATTGTTGCAACCTTGCCCGACTTCAATCTTGTTTCTAATGCCTGGTTATGGACCCAGGCCGTTCAAGGCATCCGGCTCGGTGTCGTTGATTTGGATGAGCCGGTTGCGATGGGGCTGCTTGAGCCTGTCGAACGGGTCAGATCAGGTCACATTCCTATCGGACTGGACAACCTTATATGGGCTGCTTTCGCGCTCTTTTTCGCAGGCGTTCCGCATCCGGTCCGGCGTGGCCAGACGATTTGCGGAAGGCCCAGGACCTCGTACCCATCAGGTTCCATGGGTTGACCAGTTGGTCGCTGACCCTTCGACTGCCTGTAGTCTTCGCTGAGCACGGTCGTCACGGTTCCGGGGGCGGCGGTGTTCTTTTTTTGCGACCGCCGGTCAGGTCATATTGTTGTGATTCGGGATTGTTTAAGTCCCAAAGCCACTCCAGCGTTCCGACTCCGGCACTTGGCGAGCAAGTGCCTTCGCAGGAACCCCGAGCATGTTTTTATTTGTGCATTGGATTCACAGAATTTGCTCCACTTGGCACCGGAGGCAAATATCTGATCCAATGCACTAGGTGCCAAAGCCACCTTTGATGGCGCCGCCGGAATGGGCGGGATAGGCGGTGACGGCGCTTTTGGAAAATTCAAGCGTCAGGTCTTTTTCCAGATAGACCGTTTTATCGTGGGCGCGGAAGCCTTTTTCACCATGGATGGCCGCATAAAGCGGTTTGCCGATAGGGGGGGGCTGCTTGCCGTCGACTGCGTCGGGCATTTCGACATAAAAGCCGAGCAGGCGGGGGCGATACTGGTTGTTGAGCGTGCGCTCGCAGCTCAGTTCCTTGGCATCGCAAATGCGCTTGCTATCGTAGGTCGGGCTATCGTCATTGTGGATCTTGATGGCTGCGCGAATGGCATGCGAGCAGATTTCGCGGGTGAAATCTTTGTTGGATGCGCAGTCGTTACTTGAGGTGAAAATGCCGCGCGGGCCGCTGCCGTGTGTCGGGCCAGCGTCTCCGCCGCAGCCGGCAAGTGCCAGCGTTGCGAGTGCAATACCGAGAACAACAGGGGTCTTGACCTGAATCTTTGCGAACATGACGGCGGTTTCCTCCTCACCACAAGTTGGGGGATGTTAGCCCAAATCGGTTGAGGGTCGGTTAATGCCTCGTTAGGGCTTCGTGGGGGGCGACAGTTTCGGCCAAAGGTGCTCTTGGAGCCCTGCAACCGGGACGAAACGGCTCGAAACTGGGCGAAGCCGGGTCAGTTTCGGGGTTGGGTGGATAAATCATTGAAACGCGCGGGCATTGGGTAGTAGGTTCGCGCGTTCTCGTCACCACCAGCCTGCTGTGGCCGTTCGAAGTGCTATTTCAGGCGGCATCGTGGCGTTCGTAATTCTCGATTAAACTTCAAAGAGGGGAGCGCACATGCGCGTTTTCTATGATCGCGATGCCGATCTCAATCTCATCAAGTCCAAGAAAGTAGCGATCATCGGTTATGGCTCGCAGGGTCGGGCGCATGCGCTCAACCTGAAGGATAGTGGCTGCAAGGACATCGCGGTGGCGCTGCGTCCGGGGTCGACGACGGCCAAGAAGGTCGAGGCCGACGGGCTCAAGGTAATGTCGGTTGCGGATGCAGCCAAGTGGGCCGACCTGATGATGATGGCGACGCCTGATGAATTGCAGGCCGATATCTATAACGACCACATCGCAGACAACATCAAGGACGGGGCAGCGATTGCGTTTGCGCACGGGCTCAACGTCCACTTCTCGCTGATCGAGCCCAAGGACAGCGTCGATGTCGTGATGATTGCGCCGAAGGGCCCAGGTCATACGGTTCGCGGCGAATATGAAAAGGGCGGCGGGGTTCCCTGTCTGATTGCTATCCACCACGATTCATCGGGCAATGCGCACGATCTGGCGCTGTCGTATGCCTGCGGTGTTGGCGGCGGGCGTTCGGGCGTCATCGAGACGACGTTCAAGGAAGAGTGCGAGACGGATTTGTTCGGTGAGCAGGCTGTGTTGTGCGGCGGACTTGTCGAATTGATCCGTGCCGGGTTCGAAACGCTGGTCGAAGACGGCTATGCACCCGAGATGGCCTACTTCGAGTGCCTGCACGAAGTGAAGCTGATCGTTGACCTGATCTATGAAGGCGGCATCGCCAACATGAACTACTCGATTTCCAACACCGCTGAGTGGGGCGAGTACATGTCGGGCCCGCGCGTTGTGACGCCGGAAACCAAGGCGGAAATGAAGCGCATCCTGAAAGAGATCCAGACCGGGCAATTCACGTCGGAATGGATGCAGGAATGCAAAGCCGGTCAGGCCCGCTTCAAGGGGATCCGCCGGGTCAATGATGCCCACCAGATCGAAGAAGTCGGTGCCAAGCTTCGCGGCATGATGCCATGGATCAAGGACAAGGCATTGGTGGATAAAGACCGGAACTGAGGTGGCCGGCGGCTCCATCTTTTTGGTCAACACTGGGTAAACCCGTGTTGAGCGCCGCCGGGTCAACGACGCCCACCAGATCGAAGAAGTCGGCGCCAAGCTTCGCGGCATGATGCCATGGATCAAGGACAAGGCATTGGTGGACAAAGATCGGAACTGAGGTGGCCGGCGGCTCCATCTTTTTGGTCAACACTGGGTAAACCCGTGTTGAGCGCCGCCGGGTCAATGATGCCCACCAGATCGAAGAAGTCGGTGCCAAGCTTCGCGGCATGATGCCATGGATCAAGGACAAGGCATTGGTGGATAAAGATCGGAACTGATTTTTAGGGTCGGTCTGAGATGGATTGCATTGCGGAAGATGCAATCCGTCCTTATCTTTGCTTTCACGGAGGTCGTGAAATGGATGCAAGGAAGGCAGTCGAGGCAGCGAAGTCTTACTTTGTCGAGACCTTTAACGAGACGCCCACACTCGAAGAAATTTGGTTTGATGATCTGGAAGGCGTTTGGTGCATCACTCTTGGCGTAGCGAGGCCTGTGAAGTCGTCTGTTCTTGGACCGGCGGTGCCCGTTGAGAATGTAAAATATAAGGTCGTGCGACTGAGAGATAGCGACGAAAAAGTACTTTCGGTAAAGATCCGCGAGTTCGAGCGTGCAGCGTGATGCCCCGAGTGGCCCTCGATTCCAATCTTCTCTTACTGCTTGTTGTTGGTGAAACCGATTTACGTCTCATAGAGCGTCATCGGCGCTTGCGGGCCTATGATCTGGATTCGTATCGACTCATCGCTGAGATGGTGGTCGATGCGTCGCGAATTCTTGTAACGCCTAACGTCCTCACAGAAGTGTCCAACCTGGGATGTTATGGGATCTCCGAACCCGGCTGTTCCCAAATTCGAGCAACACTTCGCATGCTCGTTAAGCAAGCCGGAGAGGTCTATCTCCCGAGTTCAGATGCTATGGGTGCACACGAGTTTCAACGACTTGGCTTGACCGACGCGACTTTCCTGCAAATTCAATGGCCAGAAGACTGTACTCTCTGGACGGATGATCTTGATCTCTGGCTGGCAGCAAATGCTCGCGGTGTAAAAGTTCAAAGATTACTCGACATGCGTCAAGAACGAGGTTTGCTCTGAAAACTTTCTGTTATGACCACGCTGGGTGGCCGCCAATTATCTTCTGGGCGACTATGCCAATTCCTCCAGGGAGGCGGTTGCCTTTCGCCAATTTATAATTTCCTGACGCGCGGTGAAACTGCGGTGCAGTGCACGCCTCTATGAATGCGGTAACCTCTGCGGTTATCATGTTCCATTTGGGGGACTTCTGGTCTGGCATCGAGTTGGCATCCAACACTGATAACAGGTGATCGCATGACGGTTAGGCGCAGGACATTCCTTCAAGGGCTTGGGGCAGCATCGTTTGCTGGTGCTACCGGCCTCCACGCCTTCTCATCGGACAGTGCGGCGGCGCAGTCTGTCAAGGCGCCGGGAACGCGGCCCATTCCATCGACCGGCGAGGAGATGCCGCTGGTCGGCCTTGGAAGCTGGATCACATTCAATGTTGGCAATGACCCGCTATTGCTCGATGCCTCGGCTGAGGTGATCGCAAGTTTTCTAACGGGTGGCGGGCGGATGATCGATTCCTCGCCGATGTACGGCTCCGCGCAATCGACGATCGGCTACGGGCTTGGCAAGTTGAACTATCCGGCGGCCGCTTTCTCGGCTGACAAGATCTGGACCTCGTCGCCAAGCAATGGTCGTGCGCAACTTGCAAAGACGCAAGGCCTGTGGGGCGTCAAGCGTATGGATCTCATGCAGGTTCATAACCTGCTGGCGTGGGAGGCTCATTTGAAGATGCTCCAGGATCTGAAGGCTGCAGGAGAGATCCGCTACGTCGGGATCACGACGTCGCATGGCCGCAGGCATCGCGAGCTTGAACAGATCATGCGCACACAGGATATCGACTTTGTCCAGCTCACCTACAACGTGTTCGATCGCGAGGTGGAGGGGCGTCTGCTGCCGCTGGCGCGCGAGAAGGGTATCGGTGTGATCGTCAACCGGCCTTATCGCCGTGGAGCTTTGATTGAGCGATTCGCGGGCAAGCCGTTGCCGCCAATTGCAGGTGAGATCGGTGCCAAGAGCTGGGCGCAGATTCTCCTGAAATTTGTCATATCGCACCCGGCGGTGACATGCGCGATCCCAGCCACCACGCGGGTCGACCATGTGAAGGAAAACCTTGCGGCCGCAGTCGGCCCGCTGCCTGATGCCGCGATGCGCAAGCGGATTGCCGAGACAGCGGCCAACGCCTGAGATGGGCGACTGGTCGAGCTATTCGCTGGCGGATTTTCTGCTCTTCTCACCGCGCGTCTACGACCGGATGTTCGTCCTGCTGAACCAGGACATCTGGCCGGCGCAGATCGCCTTGTTGGCCGTCGGGTTGATTGTCGTCGTGCTTGCCTATCGTGGAAATGCGTTCGGGAAGCGGGTCGCCCTGTTGGTGTTGGGACTTTTCTGGGCGAGCCTGGCATTGGTGTTCTTTCCAGGCCGCTATCAAGCCATCAACTGGCTGGGCGATTGGCTTGCATTGGCTGCTGGATTGCAGGCGGCGCTGATGATCGGGTTGGGGTGTCTGCCATCGTCTGTGTTCGCGCCGCGCCGGTTGGATCGCTTTTCGCACGCGGTCGCGCTGTCACTTCTCATCTTTGGGCTGCTGGTCTATCCGCTGATAGCGGTGGTCGCCGGTCGAGGACTTGAGGGCGCTGAGGTTGCTGGAGCTGCGCCCGACCCCACGGCTATCGCAACGCTTGGTCTTGCCATCCTGCTGACCGGTACCGCCCGGTGGGTCGCGATGGCTGTGCCAATCGCGTGGTGCGTGTTCACCGGGTTAACGCTCTGGACGCTCGGCTATCCGGAGTTCTGGGTTGTGCCGCTGGTGGTTGTTGGGTTGCTGGTGGCGGTGCTGCGCGGTGAATGAGGTGAGTGCATAATCCTTCCTACCCACCCGGGTAACCCCCATTCTCCCCCTGGGTGAGTTGCTTAACTCCCCCTGGGTGAAACTATCGTTTCCCCCTGGGTGAAGCGGTCTGTCGCGCGGCGAATATGCGCTGCAGTGCGCGCATTGCTGCGATGCGGCATCAGGGCTACCTCATTGGAATCCCATCGCTTATCCCTCTTTTGACGGTCAGGGATCACACCAGCGGCGCCACGCTGCTCACCTTGCCTTTGAATAAGAAGGAGATAACTCAATGCGTGCATTCATCATTGCAGCTACCGCAGCCGTTGCCATGAGCGTTGCAGCCCCTGCAATCGCTGGTAACGCAGCCCGCGTTGTTCTCGATCCGGCCAAGGGACAAAGTTTTGAAGTCGGCACCGGCAAGGCTGTCGGCTACTTCCTGGCCAAGGACGGCACGTGCGCACTGACGTTGATGCTGGCACCCAAGGGTGACATCGATGAGGTCAAGGGGGCGGGCACGCGGGTTCGCTTCGACATTGCACCTGGTAAGACCGGTGCATTTGAATCGCCTGAAGGTGGCACGTTGCAGTTCACTTGCGAAGCCGGTGCCAAGCAGATGACGGTCAAGTCGTTCGACCGCGTCGCCTACGCCGCGCCGAAGGCTTGAGAGCTTCTTTTTGTGTCTTCACTCGTCAACTCAGTAGGCACATCAGCTCCGGAGGGCCGATGCCCCCCAAGTCTTTGGAAGGTCTGGTTCCAAGAGGCAACGTCTTATCGGCGCAATGCATTGCGCCCTACCAGACTCGCTGACCGTAGGGCGCAATGCATTGCGCCATTGCACACTTCGAGGTGAACTCAAGCCGTCGCTTCGGTCACCGCGACGAGGGCGCTTTCGAAGATGCGGCGGCCGTCAGTGCCGCCAAGCGGTTTTTCGAACAAGCGCTCGGGGTGGGGCATCATGCCAACAATTCGTCCCGTGGGATCGGTGATGCCGGCGATGTTGCGCTGGGAGCCGTTAGGATTTGCTGCGTCCGTGACTTCGCCGTCAGAATTGCAGTAACGGAATGCCACAAGGTTTTCGGATTCCAGCCGGTTCAGGGTGTCATCATCTGCGAAGTAATTGCCGTCGTGGTGGGCGACGGGAATGCGCGTGACCTCGCCCTTGCGGTAGCAGCGGGTGAAAAACGTCGTTTCGTTTTCGCAAGCGACATGGACGTCCTTGCATACGAACAGTAGCGATGCGTTTCGCATCAGAGCTCCGGGCAGTAGGCCGGTTTCCAACAGGACCTGGAAGCCGTTGCAGATGCCCAGCACGGGGGTTCCAGCCTTTGCCTTGGCGACGACGTCGCGCATGATCGGGGATTTGGCGGCCATCGCTCCGCAGCGCAGGTAGTCGCCGAAAGAAAAGCCGCCGGGCAGGATGATCAGATCGCTTGGCGGTACTTCCGTTTCCCCATGCCAGACCATATTGGCCTTCGTGCCGGTGACCGTTTCGGTGGCGACCTTGACGTCGCGGTCACAGTTGGAACCGGGGAATACAATGACGGAGGCGCGGATCATTTCGGATTTTCCGTTTGGTTTGGTTGGGCGGCTGGAGCTGACGTGCCGTCGGCTTTAGGCTTGGCAATGTCCGTGTCTGTCGGAGCCGGGTCGGCTGGCTTGGCCGAATCGCCCGTTGCCGCCAATTTACATTCGCCGCGCTCCAGTGCCGCCAACTGCTTGTTGCGGAAGGAGGAGGCTTTCAGCTCAAGGGTTTTGGGATCGATACTGACGAGGACAAGCGTTGTCTCGTCGTCGATCTGGGTGAGCGCCATCGGCTTTGGCGACCAGAGCTGGATTGCGCCGTCCTTGCCTTGGGTCAGGGGGCAGTCGGGCTTGCATGTCTCAGGCGTTGTGACCGCAAACGACGAATCGTGATCGGAGCTGCTGCTGGCAATCTTCCAACGGCCACCACCTTTGGGGGCTTTAGGATCGTCGAGCCGCATTTCGATGAGAATCGTTCCCTGGCTGGCCTTGAAGGGGTTGGCATCAAGGATGACGGCGCTTGTTTCACAGGTCAGGGGGGCTGGTTTCGTCAGGTCGAGGGTGTCTGCGGCCAATAGCGATGATGAAGCCAGAAGGGCTATCGCCCCAAACGCCAATGCGTAGCTCATTTGCCGGTTTGTGTTCATCACAGGACCATCAGCACAGTTATAATTGCAGCTATCAGCGGCACGAGAATAAAGATCGCAGCCTTTATGGCCAAGAAACGGACGGCGCGGGCGGCATCAGCGCCGCCCGATTTGTGCTTGTCGGACATGGCTGCGCGCGGGCCTTAGCTGACCAGTTCAAATGAGTAGTTTTCAATCACCGTATTGGCGAGAAGCTTCTGACACATCTGCTCGACTTCCTCGCGGGCGGCTGCCTCATTTGCAGCATTGAGATCGAGTTCGATCAACTTGCCCTGGCGGACGTCGGAGACGCCGTCGAAACCAAGCGAGTCCAATGCGTGCTCGATGGCTTTGCCTTGCGGGTCGAGGACACCATTCTTCAAAGTGATCTTGATCAGGGCTTTCATTGGCGCGGCCTGTTTGGTTAATGGCGAATACCGTCATGCGTCCTGGCCGAGATCGGCAGAACGCATGCGGAGAGAGGTATCAGTGAGGCTTGCCTTCGGGCGTGTTTGAGGACACGAGCACCGGAGTGGAGCCGACGGCCGGGCGGTTCTCATTCAGGATGCCAAGACGGCGGGCGACTTCCTGATAGGCTTCCAGCATGCCGCCAAGATCCTGGCGGAAGCGGTCCTTATCGAGCTTGTCGTTGGTCTTGACGTCCCACAGACGGCAGCAGTCGGGGCTGATCTCGTCAGCCAGAATGATGCGCATCATGTCGTTTTCCCATTGGCGGCCGAACTCGACCTTGAAGTCGACGAGGCGGATGCCGATGCCCAGGAACAGGCCGACGAGGAAGTCGTTGATGCGCAGGGCGAGCTGCATCATTTCGTCGATCTCCTGGGGGGCAGCCCAGGCGAATGCGGTGATGTGTTCTTCGGAGACCATCGGGTCGCCCAGCTTGTCGTCCTTGTAGTAGAATTCGATGATCGAACGGGGGAGGGCTGAGCCTTCCTCCAGGCCGAGGCGTTTGGCAAGCGAGCCGGCGGCGATATTGCGCACAACCACTTCGATCGGCACGATTTCGACTTCGCGGATCAACTGCTCACGCATGTTCAAGCGACGGATGAAGTGCGTGGGCACGCCGATTTCGCCGAGTTTCCCGAAGATCAATTCGGAAATGCGGTTATTGAGGACGCCTTTGCCCTCAAACAGTTCGTGCTTTTCGGCGTTGAAGGCTGTCGCATCATCCTTGAAGTGCTGGATGAGGGTTCCCGGTTCTGGGCCTTCATAGAGGATCTTGGCTTTGCCCTCGTAGATGCGGCGGCGCCTATTCATGCCTGGTCCTTTAAGAATGATCGAGCTCATGACACATACTTGTTGTTATACATATATATCGGCATGCAAAAGGGCTTGTGGAAGCCCTATGGTGCCGCAGGCGTCGTTGCGCCATCCCGCAGGTTTGGTTTCCTCGCTCGCTATTTGTTCTTGTAGCGGTTCGGACGGGTGAGATTAGCGGAACGGCTCGTGCGAAACAATGTTAACGATGGTGGAAATCGTCAGCATCGTTTCCAGCGCCACAAGCCATTGATTTGGCTTGGCTTAGAGACTATTTCAAGGTGTCGGCGGATTGGGTTAACCGACCCGTTGCCGACAATTCCGGCGGGTAGTGTGCCGGAATAATACAGCTACAGGTGGAGGCCGAATATGAGCACATTTGACGAACGCGAGAAGGGTTTTGAGAAGAAATTTGCGATGGATCAGGACCTGAAATTCAAGGCTGAAGCCCGCCGCAACAACGTTCTGGCGGCGTGGGCTGCCGAAAAATTGGGAATCACCGGCGACGATGTTGCCGAATACAAGAAGGCTGTGCGCAAGGCCGACCTGGAAGAAGCTGGCGATGACGATGTGTTTCGTAAGATTCGCGCGGATTTTGACGCCAAGGGTGTCAGTATTTCTGATGAAGAACTGCGCGCCCAGATGGTGACCAGCATGGAAAAGGTGATCGCCGACATTGAAGCCGAGCGCGGCTGACCGCCAATTTGGGCGTTAGCCCAGTTCTTTCATGAACAATCCGAAGCGCAACAACCCCTCCGGCCACGGACCGTGGCCGGAGTTTACGTTTAAGTGTCCGACCTCGCCGGCTTCGATCAATTTGGCGCCCCAGACCCGGCTGAGTTGTTTGGCGCGGCCAAGCTGGCAGTAGGGGTCGTTGGATGAAGCAACGAGCATACTGGGGAAGGGCAAAGTGGCCGTCGGAATCGGTGCGAAGCCGCTCAGTGACTTGCTGGCTTCATAACCGCGGGTGACGGGCCAATCCTGGACATTGTCGACGTCGGCGGGGGCGACGAAAAAGGCGCCGGCGATTTTACCCTCAGGCAGCCTTGGTGCTGTGTGGGCGAGCGTGATGACACCCAGGCTGTGGGCAACCAGGACGACAGGGCGCCGGGCAATCTCAACAGCCTTGATAATGCGGTCTGACCAGGCTTCGAGGTTTGGTTCGAACCATTCCTCCTGCTCGATGCGCCGGGCGGTTTTTAAGCTGCGCTGCCAGCGGCTTTGCCAATGGTCTTTTTCCGAGCCCGACCAGCCGGGAATAATCAGGATGTCTGCGTGGGCAGTCTTCATTTAACCACCGTGTTTGATAGGGCTTTGGAAAGTCGCTTGTTTGCGAATAGCAAGCGGGAAAAAGAGTGGCGGAGCGGTCGGTTCTCAATCCAGGCTCAGGTGGTGCCGATGCCGCGATAGATTTCTTCCAAGGGGATCGACAGGCCGAGGGCTGGGATTTCGATGGCTGCATCGCGGCCGGAGATTTCGAGAGGCTTAATAGGCATAGGGCCGGTTGGGTTGGCGCCGTCCTCGCAGGTCCTGATCCAGGCCCATACGATCGGTTCGTCCTGGCTGGCGACGATATAGGCGGCGAGCGAGGGAAGTGAGCCGTATTCTGAGGGCTTTTCGGTCATGTCGGTGCCAACGGATGATGGGGACAGGACCTCGATCAACATGGCGGGGGTCGTCGTCGTCAAGGCATCGCCATCGCCCCCGGCGGCCTCGACCAGGACATCGGGGTAGCGAATGGTGTCGCCTATCTCAACGGCGAAATCGGCGATATAGGCGGTCCATCGTTCCGCATCGATCTGGGACAGAAGCGAGCCTACGAACCTCGTGCAGATCAAGGCGTGTTTTCGCGTCGTTCCAGCCTGCATGACAACTTGTGCCCCCTTCAATTCGTAGTGGCCCTGCTGGCGTTGGACCCAACGCAGGAACTCGGGCTTTGTCAGCTTGAGGTCGAGGGGGGCGTTCATGTCAGGCGTCTCCTTAGCCAGTATAATGGCAGCCCGAAGATGCAGCAAATGCTGGCATGCGGGTGGTCAAATGCCGGTTAAGGCGTGCCGATGCCGCGATAGATTTCTTGCAAGGGGATCGACAGGCCGAGGGCTGGGATTTCGATGGCTGCATCGCGGCCGGAGATTTCGAGAGGCTTTGTGGGCATCGGGCCGGTTGGGTTGGCGCCGTCCTCGCAGGTCCTGATCCAAGCCCAAACGATCGGTTCGTCCTGGCTGGCGACGATATAGGCGGCGAGCGAGGGAAGTGAGCCGTATTCTGAGGGCTTTTCGGTCATGTCGGTGCCCACGGATGATGGGGACAGGACCTCGATCAACATGGCGGGGGTCTTCGTCGTCAAGGCATCGCCATCGCCCCCGGCGGCCTCGACCAGGACATCGGGGTAGCGAATGGTGTCGCCTATCTCAACGGCAAGATCGGTGCCGCCGACCACCCAACTGCTGTCGTCCAGCCGTTTCGCGATTTCGACGATGAAGCGGTTATAGACGAGCCAATGCCGCCTGGTGGTCCCTGCATGCATCATGACTTGCCCGCCCTTCAATTCGTAGTGGCCCTGCTGGCGTTGGACCCAACGCAGGAACTCGGGCTTTGTCAGCTTGAGGTCGAGGGGGGCGTTCATGACTGGCGTCTCCTTAGCCCTGTTACCTTACTTGAGGTGCAACAAGCCGGCAACGCGACGGGCTGGGAAGGGTGAAGCCGGCACCATCACCCGAAGACGCGCTTGAAGATCGTGTCGACATGCTTGAGGTGGTAGGCAATGTCGAACATGTCATCGAGTTCGTGAGCTGTCAGGTGCTTTGCGACTTCGGCGTCCGACTTCAATTCGCCCAGGAAATCGGCTCCCTCGTTCCAGGTTTTCATGGCGTTGCGCTGGACGTAGACGTAGGCGTTTTCGCGGGAAACACCTTTCTGGGTGAGGGCGAGCAGGACGCGTTGCGAATTGTGCAGGCCGGAGAGTTTGTCGAGATTGGCCTGCATGCGCTCTGGATAAACCACCAGTTTTTCGATGACGCCGGCCATTCGGTTCAATGCGAAGTCCAGTGTGACGGTGGCATCGGGGCCGATCATGCGCTCGACGGAGGAATGCGAGATATCGCGTTCGTGCCACAGGGCGACGTTTTCCATTGCCGGAAGTGCATAGGCGCGGACCATGCGTGCAAGGCCGGTAAGGTTTTCGGTCAGCACGGGATTGCGCTTATGGGGCATGGCTGAAGAGCCCTTCTGGCCGGGGGAGAAATACTCTTCGGCTTCGAGGACTTCGGTGCGCTGCAGGTGGCGGACTTCGACGGCGAGGCGCTCCATTGAAGAGGCGATGACGCCCAGGGTGGCAAAGTACATGGCGTGACGGTCGCGCGGGATGACCTGGGTGGAGACCGGTTCAGGAACCAACCCCATCTTGTTGGCGACATGCTCTTCGACGCGCGGGTCGATATTGGCAAAGGTGCCGATGGCGCCGGAGATTGCACAGGTCGCGACTTCCTTGCGGGCGGCTTGGAGGCGGTCCTTGCAGCGCTGGAATTCGGCGAAGGCAAAGGCGAGTTTGACGCCGAAGGTTGTCGGTTCTGCGTGGATGCCGTGGCTACGTCCGATCGTGACGGTTGTTTTGTGTTCCTCAGCACGGGTTTTTAACGCTGCGAGCAACCGGTCGAGATCGGCCAGCAGAAGGTCTGCGGCGCGTGTCAGTTGCACGTTGAGGCAGGTATCGAGCACGTCGGATGACGTCATGCCCTGGTGCACGAAGCGTGAGTCGTCGCCGATGAATTCGCCCAGGTGGGTGAGGAAGGCGATGACGTCGTGTTTGGTGACCGCTTCAATCTCGTCGATGCGGGCGATGTCGAATTCCGCCTTGCCGCCCTTTTCCCAGATGTTGTCGGCGGCTTCCTTGGGGATCATGCCGATCTGGGCCATGGCCGTTGCCGCATGGGCTTCGATTTCAAACCAGATGCGGAAGCGGGATTCTGGTGACCAGATTGCGGTCATCTGGGGACGGGAATAGCGCGGAATCATGAGCTGTCTTCTTTTCGTTCGCGATGGATCGGCTTTGCGTGCCTGCTAGAGCCCTTTCCGACCAAATCGATTCAATTCTGCTTCTCAAGCGGCGAGTCGATCCAGCAGGAAGGTGATGCAATTCGATCTGGTTGATCGGATAAATCGCCTGACTCACTGGGCGGCCGCCGCTTGGAAGCCCGCAG
>JAHZKP010000067.1 GCA_022600345.1 Alphaproteobacteria bacterium
GAGTCCGGCGCAACGGCTATCGAATATGGCCTGATCGCAGCAGTTGTCGGCGTTGGCATCATCACCGGCCTGACCAGCTTGAAGTCCGAACTCAACACGCTGTTCGCTTCGATCGTCACGACCCTCAGCAACTAAGCTGAGCAAACGATCAACGAATACGAGACTGACGAAGCCACCCAGCCCCAGTGCTGGGTGGTTTTGTTTTTGCGCACTCCGCTGACCAGCTCACCCCAGCTCCACGAAGGAACGCTGTGCCGAGTTGATCTCAACCAATTGATAATTATGCGAATTTACCATTTTTTTAGCGTCCGGAAAGCTAGCCGGTAACTGGTTAAACCGCGCTACTTTCCGTTAGGGTTTGACCGCTTATTCTGAATTTCGAAGCCCGGTGCAATCGGCAGATTGAATACGGCGTCAGATAAAAAAGATTTGGGTGTGAGCGGAGAAACCAGGATCATGAAGCGACTTATTCAGACGTTCAAAAAGAGCGACGACGGAGCCACGGCAATCGAATACGCCTTGATCGCTTCGATCGTGGGGTTGGGAATTGTCAGCGGGCTGCAGTTGCTGCCGCCGGCCCTCAACGCGCTCTTTGCCAGCATCGTTACGGTATTGTCGAACTAGCCCTGAACCGCCCTAATTTCCGGCGGCAGACAACTGCGGTTCGGACGCGATCGCGAAAAATTGCTGCGGGCTCATCGCCTGCGGCAATTTCTTTAAATCGATCGCCTGGCAGAGCTCGATACAACGCGTGTTTCCTCAAAGGGTAATAACGACCTCTGAGACGCCTACAATTCCTGTGATATAGCCTGGCGGACAAACAAGTTGTCCGGTTTTAAATCAGCGTTAAGCAAGCTTGGGCATCTTGGGTTGAGGTGGCGTTTTGGACGCCTTGCCCGAGTTTTCCAACTGGAAATCATCAGGCGGCGAGTGGGTCCGAACACAAGGTAAGAGTAGCCCGACTTCGGAGGTTTGTGTCGTGATTGCGTATGGTCTGCTAATGGTTTTTCCCGCTGTCATGATATTGGCGGCACTCAGTGACCTGTTCACGAAGACCATCCCCAACCGGCTGTCAGTGATCCTCGTGGCCCTGTTCTTCCCGCTGGCCTTCCTTGCCGGTCTCCCCGTTGAAACAATTCTGATGCACGTCGCCGCCGGCCTTGGCATTCTGGCCGTCGGCTTCCTTTTGTTCTCCACGGGAACACTGGGTGGCGGCGATGCCAAGCTGATGGCAGCCGCAAGCCTGTGGGTCGGCATTGCGCCGCTTGCCGACTTCTTCATCTATGTCGCTCTGTTCGGTGGCGCTTTGGCAATCGGCGTACTGCTGTTCCGCCGCGTCCCAGATGACGTCCTCTCAGGACCGGCTCGGGCGCTGCGCTTGCACGACAAGGGCCAGGGCATCCCTTATGGAATCGCCATTGCCGGGGCCGCCCTGCTGACATTCCCCGCGACCGGCCTTTACGCGTTGATTTCGGGCTGATCGGTTGCTGCGAATCATCATGCCTAGCCCCCAACAAGGCAGGCACGAGCCTCGCACAGCCGTGATTTCCAAGCCTGAAGGTCTCTGACAGCGTTGCGCAAACGCCCCAGTTTACGGAATCGTTAGCCCGGAATTCGAATTACGACGACGGTTAACCTGCCATTGACGTTTGTTGGCCAAAGTAGTTCTCGAGATGGCAGGAGAGTCCTGCCCGTTCTAAGGGGCTATTTTCGCGATGAAACGAGCACAACTCATCGGAATTGTTGTAGCCGGCGTAGCAGGCATCGCAGCCTTCGGGCTGATGAATGGAATGGTGAACCAGAAGCAGGAAACGAAGACGCGGGAAGTCGTCATCAATTCCACCGAAGTTCTGGTCGCCGCAAAGGATATCGGTCTTGGCGAGGTTGTCGCCGAGCACCACTTCACCTGGCAGAAGTGGCCATTGGACGGCGTTCGTCCGGGCATGATCACCTCCGCGCGCAGCTCGCAAATGCACGAGTTGGCCGGATCGATCGCCCGAGCGCCGATCATTGCCGGTGAGCCGGTAACGGTACAAAAACTCATCAAGGCAGGCCAAGGCGGCGTCGTTGCTGCCATTCTTCCCTCCGGCATGCGCGCCGTTTCGACTCGCATCGAACCGCGCACGGCAGTCGGCGGCCTGGTCCTTCCAAACGACCACGTCGACGTAATTCTTATTCGTTCTCTGCGCTCGCGCTCAGGCAAAGAAGACTTCGTCGCCGACACCTTGTTCCGCAATGTTCGAGTGCTCGCCATCGGCCAGCAGATCGAAACGGCGACCGGAAAGAAATCAGCCGATACGGCTGGTTCCAATACCACTGCAACTTTGGAGCTCTCGCCGCGTCAGGCAGAACTCCTGGCTCTCGCCAACTCGATGGGTGAGATCACACTTTCGCTCCGGTCTGTTGCCGACCTCAATTCGGACGGCAAGAACCAGACTGGGAATGCCCTTAATCGTGAAGAGACTAACTCCGTCAGTGTTTTGCGTTATGGAGCCAAGTCGCGTGCGTACGGCGTGAACTGATCACGCCCGTTGGTAGCTCGTGAAGAGGCTTAAAAATGTTTGACCGGACTTCGAAGATCTGGGGCGCTGCCCTGGCCGCCACCGCCGCGCTGTTCGTCTCCACCCTGACCGGGTTGAGTTCAACCAGCGCCCACGCTCAGAGCCATCGAGGCGAATATTCGTCATCGAAACTCTCTGGAACCTCCCTGACCCACCGCTCTGTGGTGCGCATACCAGATGGCGGTGCCATACCCCATCACCGCAACATCCGCATCGGTCTGGGCAAATCCGTACTTGTCGAATTCCCCCGTGATGTACGCGATGTCATGGTCTCCAACCCGCAGGCTGTCGACGCCGTCGTGTTGTCGTCCAATCGGGTGTTCTTGTTGGCTCGCCGCATTGGTGAAGCAAACGCATTCTTCTTTGATGCCAGCGGTGAGCAGTTTGCGACCCTCGAATTGTTCGTGGAGCGCGAAACCGCCGGCCTGGAGGAAATGTTGAACCGGCTCATCCCCGGCAGCACGATCAAGGTCGAGATGATCAACCAGACGGTTGTGCTGACGGGCAAGGTGCGCAGTCCTGCTGAAGCGTCCAGGGCCGCCAACATCGCCAAGCAGTTCGTCACCGTCGAGTTTGAAACCAAGACGACTGAGAACACTGAAGGCACCGCGGTCAAGAAGTTCAAGAAGCAGGAAGGCGAAAGCGTCGTCATCAACCTGCTTCAGGTCGAGGCTGGCGAACAGGTTATGCTGCGCGTCGTCGTCGCCGAAGTTCAGCGCTCGATGCTCAAGCAGTTCGGCATCAACGTCGGTGCACTTGTCAACTCGGGCAACTTCACAACAGCGGTCCTGTCGGAGAATTCCCTCCCCTTGACCACTGCAGAAGGTTTGGGCGGACTGCCAACGGCTGCAATCTCCGGCGGAGCCCTGAACATCTTCAACTCGTTTGCTGGATCTCTGCCAGATAGCGATATCTCGGCAGCAGGCAACTCGGGTATCTCTTCGGTCTGGTCGAGTGGCAATCAATCGGCTGGCGGCGCCATCCGTGCGCTCGAACGAAACGGTCTGATCAAGACACTTGCCGAGCCCAACCTGACGGCGGTCTCCGGCGAAACGGCCAAGTTCCTCGCTGGTGGTGAATTCCCCATCCCCGTCGTCGACTCTCAGGGCCAGGTCAGCGTCATCTTCAAGGAATTCGGTGTCGGCGTCGCCTTCACTCCGGTCGTCATGTCCGAAGGCCGCATCTCCCTGAAGATCGAGAGTGAAGTGTCCGAACTGTCCAACCAGGGCGCAGTCCAGATCGGCACCTTGCAGATCCCGGCAATCAAGACACGCCGCGCCAACTCGACGGTTGAACTGCCTTCCGGTGGCTCGCTGGCAATGGCCGGCCTCATCTCCGAGGACACCAGACAGAACATCGACGGTTTCCCCGGCCTGAAGGACGTCCCGATCATCGGCACCCTGTTCCGCTCACGCGACTTCATCAAGCAGGAAACCGAACTGGTCGTGATCGTAACCCCCTACATCGTCCGCCCGACACACCGCAAGGAACTCGCCCGTCCCGCAGACGGTCTGGGTGATGCGACCGACATGAAGGCGAACTTCCTTGGTCACGTGAACCGGATCTATGGACGCGGCCACGCGATCCCAGATGGCGGTCTCAAGGGTGACTACGGTTTCATCGTCGAATGAGCCGACAGCGGACGAGGAGAAAGAAGATGACGTTAATCACTCCAAAGACCCTTCGCAAAAGCGGACTGGTCTTGGTCGCCGCCTGCTCCGTGCTCGCCACGGCCGGCTGCAAACACACTGAGCCAGGCACGCGGGTTGCCGGTTGGACATTGATCGATCCATCCCAGCGTCACCCGATCCTGGTTTCCCAGGAACCAACGGTTCTGCCGTTGCGCGTGGCCCGCGGTTCATCCGGCCTCTCGCCACGCCAGCGCGCCAAGGTTCTGGACTTCTATGCCGGCTTCCGCGCCACCGATACAGGCAACAGCCGCCTGATCATCAAGGTGCCAAGCGGAGCGCCCAACGAGGTCGCCGCCATGCATGCGGTCCGCGAAATGCGCGCATTGCTGGAAAGTGAAGGGGCTTCGGAAAGCAATATCCTGGTCGAGCCGTACTTCGCTGAAGGAGAACCGCAGCCGCCCGTCCGTCTGTCGTTCACCCGCTTCGTCGCAGAAGCGCCCGATTGCGGTACCTGGCCGACCAACCTGGCACACGAGCCCGCCAACCTGCCCTACCCCAACCTGGGGTGCGCAACTCAGCGGAATTTCGCAAGTCAGATCGCCAACGCCTCCGACCTGATAGAGCCTCGCGGCATGTCGTCTCGTTCCTCCGAGCGTCGCGACACGGTTTGGAACAAGTACATCAAGGGTGAGGTCACTTCGTCGAAGAAGAGCAACGACGAAAAGATCAAGGTCAAAAAGAAATAAGGGTGTCGGGAAAGATCATGTCGAACCAAGCCGAAACATTGCATGACGACCTTAGCGTGTCCGGAAACGAACTGGCCACGATCCCCGCCGCCGCCGAGGCGCCGGCAGGGAGTGTCGAGCGCGCGCGTCCAGTCCCGCGCATTTCAATCCAGGTTTTCTGCGAAACCGATTTTGTCGCGGAATCCGTCCAGACCGCAGCCGAAGACCGGCGTTTGTCGAAAACGCATGTCTCGATTCACATGGGCGGTGCTCAAGCAGCCGTCGCCCATTACCAGGAAAGCCCGACGCCAAACCTCATCGTGATTGAGTGTTCGGCAGGCCGCGACCAGCTTCTGGCGGAGTTGGACGCCTTGGCGGAATGCTGTGATGCCGGCACCAAGGTCATCGTCATCGGCCACGTCAATGACGTTATCCTTTATCGCGAACTGTTAAAGCGTGGCGTTGGCGAGTATCTGGTTGCACCGATTTCGGCCATCGACCTGATGGAGAGCATCTCCAACCTTTATAACGATCCCTCAGCCGATCCTGTTGGCAACGTCTATGCCTTCATCGGTGCAAAAGGCGGCGTTGGCTCTTCGACCATCTGCCACAACGCTTCCTGGGTCCTGTCGGAAACGCTGGGCTCCGACCTGGTTGTCGCCGATCTCGACATGGCGTTTGGCACCACCGGCCTGGACTTCAATCAGGACCCGGTGCAAGGCATCGCGGAAGCACTTGCAAGCCCCGAGCGGCTTGACGAGGTGTTGCTCGACCGCTTGCTGACCAAATGTTCCGAGCACCTGTCGATCTTCGCGGCCCCGGTTGTGCTTGAACGTGAATACGACTTGCAGCCTGAAGCCTGCGAAATGGTCATCGACGTGGTGCGCCAGAACGTACCCTACGTCTCCGTCGACCTGCCGCACGCCTGGACCTCCTGGTCGAAGCGCCTTCTGATGCAGGCCGATGAAGTCGTCATCACCGCCGTGCCCGATCTGGCCAATCTGCGCAATGCCAAGAACATCATCGATCTTCTCAAGCAGTCGCGCCAGAACGACAACCCGCCGCATCTGATCCTCAACATGACCAAGATGCCCAAGCGTCCCGAGATCACCGCCCGTGACTTCGAGCAGGCGCTTGAAATCGAGGTCACCGCCGAGATCGAATTCGACGCAGAGACCTTCGGGCAGGCCTCCAACAACGGCCAGATGATCGAGGAGTTGAACCCCAAGGCGAAAGCAGCCCCCACGCTGCGTGACATCGCCATGATCATCGCCCATCGCCAGGAAGTCCGCCAGGAGAAGAAATCGGGCCTGGCCCCGTTCCTGGAAAAGCTGAAACTCTCACGCGGTTGATCTGCGAAAGAGTGTGCAGCGCACTTCATTGCTGCGCGAAAGAGTTCCCATAAACCCGTCTGGTTGCTGATTGTCGTGCAAACAGGCGGGTTTTGGATTCTCGCTAAGAAGCACTTGGAAACAAAGATTTAGGTTCTTCGCCTCATAATGGAGAAGAACGCATTGAGAAGACTTCGAGGAGTGAGGCCACTATGTTCGGCAAACGCACGAACGACCCTTCGAATTTGGCAGGCACGGCACCAAAGCCGGTCGCAGCCCCAGCCAGCGCGCCCGCAGCCAAGGTCGCGGACGCCCCCAAGCCCGCCGCCGCGCCAAAAGCCCAGGCAGCCCCGGCCAAGGCGAAGCCCGTTCCCGCCCCCGCGCCGGAAGCTTCATCCTCGCGCTCCCATTCCGAAGAATACTACGACGTCAAGACGACGGTCTTCAACGCGCTGATCGACACCATCGACTTAACGCAGCTCTCCAAGCTGGATGTCTCTGCGGCGCGTGAAGAAATTCGCGATATCGTTTCCGAGATCATCCAGATCAAGAACGTCGTGATGTCGATCGCCGAGCAGGAAGAACTGCTCGAAGACATTTGTAACGACGTCTTGGGTTACGGTCCGCTGGAACCGCTGCTGGCGCGCGACGACATCGCCGACATCATGGTCAACGGGGCGTCGACGACCTATATCGAAGTCGACGGCAAGATGCAGACGACAGGCGTTCGCTTCGCAGACAACATTCAGCTGATGAATATCTGTCAGCGTATCGTCAGCCAGGTCGGCCGCCGCGTCGATGAATCGAGCCCGATATGCGACGCCCGTCTCCCCGACGGCTCTCGTGTCAACGTCATCGCGCCGCCACTGGCGATTGACGGTGCCGCGCTCACCATTCGTAAGTTTAAGAAGGACCGCCTCAAGCTCGAACAGCTTGTGAAGTTCGGTTCGATCACGCCTGCTGGCAAGACCCTCCTGGAGATTATCGGCCGGGTCCGCTGCAACGTCCTCATCTCGGGCGGTACGGGTTCGGGTAAGACGACGCTGCTCAACTGTCTGACCGGTCCAATCGACCACGAAGAGCGCATCATCACCTGCGAAGACTCCGCCGAGCTTCAACTCCAGCAGCCCCACACCGTTCGCCTTGAAACCAGGCCGCCCAACCTCGAAGGCGAGGGCGAGATCACCATGCGCGACCTTGTGAAGAACTGTCTGCGTATGCGCCCTGAACGCATCATCGTCGGCGAGGTCCGTGGCCCCGAGGCATTCGACCTCCTGCAGGCCATGAACACCGGCCACGACGGCTCGATGGGAACGCTTCACTCCAACTCCCCGCGCGAAGCCATCAGCCGCTTGGAATCGATGATCATGATGGGCGGCTTTGCCCTGCCCGTGACCACCATTCGCGAAATGATCGTCGGCTCGATCGACGTCATCCTCCAGGCTTCCCGCCTTCGCGACGGTTCCAGAAAGATTACCCACATCACCGAGGTGATGGGGATGGAAGGCGACGTTGTCACCTTGCAGAACCTTCTGGTCTACGAAATCACCGGCGAGGACGAAAACGGCAAACTGATCGGCCGCCACCGTTCCACCGGCATCTCGCGCCCGCGCTTCTGGGAGCGCGCGCAATACTACGGCGAAACAAACCGACTAGCTGAAGCGCTCGCCCAATCCGAAGTGATGGATGAGCACGGCAACCCGATGGGTGAACACCATGGCTAATGCTGAGCTGTTAATTCCACTGATGGCGGCAATTTCCGCTGCGGCCCTTATCTTCGCACTGTTCTATCCGATGTTCTCGGGCGACAAGCAGGCCGAAAAGCGCATGGCCAACGTCACCGCGAACCGCTCGGTGAAGGTTGCAGCGCGCAGTGCCGCCGAAGCCGCAGCCAACCGGCGCAAGCAGGTTTCCGACACACTCAAGGAACTGGAAGACCGCCAGAAACAGAAGGAGAAAATCACCCTCCGTCTGCGCCTGCAGCGCGCCGGCCTGGCCATCACGCCGCAGGTCTTCTGGATCATGAGTTCGGTCTTCGGCCTGATGTGCGGATTGACCGTCCTGTTCTCGTTTGAATCTTCGCTGCTGATGCAGGTTGCAGCCCTCGTTGCCGGCTTCGTTGGCATGTTCGGTTTCCCCCGCTGGCTGCTTGGCAAGATGACCACCTGGCGTCAGCAAAAGTTCCTGGCCGAGCTGGCCAACTCTCTTGATGTCGTGGTGCGTGGTGTGAAGTCGGGCCTGCCGCTGAACGAATGTTTGCAGATTGTTGCCCGCGAAAGCCCCGAGCCTGTCGCCTCCGAATTTCAGGAAGTCGTAGAGCAGCAACGCGTCGGCATCCCGCTGGGCGAAGCCCTCGACCGCCTGGCACAGCGCATGCCGCTGCCCGAAGTCCGCTTCCTCACCATCGTCATCGGCATTCAGGCGCAGGCTGGCGGCAACCTTTCTGAAGCCCTGGGCAACTTGTCCGAAGTTCTTCGTTCGCGCATCCGGATGGCCATGAAGGTCAAGGCGCTGTCGGCCGAAGCCACCGCTTCGGCAGCCGTTCTGGCCTCCCTGCCACCCGGCGTGATGGGCATGGTCTACATGTCCTCGCCCGACTACATCATGCCGCTCTTCACCACCAAGATCGGTCACTTCATGATTGCCGGCGGCCTCTTCTGGATGGGCTGCGGTGTCTTCGTGATGCAGAAAATGATCAACTTCAAATACTGATTTTCACGCCTGCAGGTGCGGTCAGTCTGCACCTGCCTCTGACGACAAGGACGTCGACAAAGCCATGATCGAATTAATCGACACAATCATGAAGCCGCAATTCATCGTCACCGTTCTGGCGGCGATTGCAGCTTTCGCAACGGTCCTGACGATTGCGATGCCGATCATGTCGAACGACCGCATGAGTCAGCGCATGAAGGTCATGGCAACCGAGCGTGACAAGATGCGCGCGCAGCGACTGTCTGAACTCAACACCGATCGCCCCGGCGGCAGCCTGCGGCAGACGCCGAAAGGCTACATGCAGCAGATCGTCGATCAGCTCAATCTGCGCAAGCACTTCGATTCCGATGAGGTGCGAACCAAGCTGAAGATGGCCGGTATGCGCGGCCAGGCGCCGCTCGTCACCTACATGTTCTTCCGTATCGCGGCACCCGTCCTGGCCTTTGGCGGCGGACTATTCTACTTTTTCGTGATGGCAGCAGACCTCAGCTACCCGCCGATCGTGAAGGTGTTCTTCTCGCTGATCGCAGGCTTTGGCGGCTACTACCTGCCAAACGTCTTCATCGAGAACATGGTGCAAAAGCGCCAGCAGGCCATCAAGCAGGCCTTCCCAGATTCGCTCGACATGCTGCTCATCTGCGTTCAGTCGGGCATGTCGGTTGAGGCAGCCTTCGGTAAGGTGTCCAAGGAAGTGATGTCCACGTCGCTCGAACTTGCCGAAGAACTCTCGCTGACAACCGCCGAATTATCATATCTCCAGGAACGCCGGATCGCCTTTGAAAACCTCGGTAAGCGCACCGGCATCCCAGGCGTCAAGGCCGTTGCCACCGCGCTGATCCAGGCCGAGCGCTACGGTACGCCGGTCTCGCAAGCACTGCGCGTCATGGCCAAGGAAAACCGCGACATCCGTATGTCGGAAGCCGAAAAGAAGGCAGCAGCATTGCCGCCCAAACTGACGGTCCCGATGATCCTGTTCTTCCTGCCGGTTCTGTTCGTCGTCATCCTCGGCCCCGCCGCCATCACGCTTTGGGGTTAGCCCCACACAACTTTAGGAAGTGTGGGCACAAGAAGAGTTTTAGTTGGCGAACACTTCCTAAAGTCGTGTCGGGCCGGCTACCTACAGACGGTTTTAATGGGCGCAGCGTTTGCCCGCCAGCCTGGCTTGCGCAGTTGCATCCTCGAAGGGTCGTCTTGCTTCCCGGCTCCGCCGAAGTGTCGTGACTTCTTGAAGTGGGCTGGTCTGAAGTCATGATTATGCGTTCGTAGTGTTGGGCCTCATCGCCCGTTACCGCATCTTGTCGCCTAGCTTCCACACCGGCGCTCCAACATCGCCTTGGCGAATGTTGGGCATGAATCAAGCCGAGTGTGGAGCCAACAAAGAATCCAACCGTCGCGCCTCCAGCCCCGCCAACCGTATCTTGTCACCGCTCCAACATCGCCCTGGCGTATGTTGGGCAAACAAAGAACCCCTTTCGTTCCGCGTAAAGAACCCCGGTCTGTCGCGCCAGACCGGGGCTCGCTTTTTGGCGGGACACAACACCAGAAGTACGTTTAACGCCGGATAGTCGTTGCTAGTCGTGAAGGGCCGGATTCAGTAAGCCAGTCCATTAGCTTTTCGGGATCAAAACACCCAATTGCAGCCAAAAGTCATTTTGATCTTGTCCAACGATGCTCAACATTCATCAGGTTCGTATCTTTTTCCAACTCCCGACAAATCTCGACGAGTCCTTCTCGGCGATAAAATTTGCGGGCGCGCATGTTCGCTTCATACGCCCAGACGATGATCCAATCGCGGTCGAACTTGGCAAGATCCAGTAGCCTCCGACCAACGCCACAGCATCGTGCTTCCCGGTCGACGTAGAGGCCGCAGATGAACTCATCCTCTCGGACGCAAAATCCGACGATGACGCCATTCTCTTCCGCAACCCAAACCAAGTCTTTCTCGAACACGCCACGCCAAAAGGCAGCCAATGTCTGAAGGTCATCCAGCGGATCTAGCCAGGGTGACTCGTCGCCCCAATCGCGAATGATTTTGGCACACGCCAGCGCATCGGATGGATCGCCAGTCCGGAAGGAATAGGTCATGGGGATAGATATACGACCCACAGCGGCAGTGGGCCAGTTAAACGGTTGGGGGCCACGACGCCCGCCAACCGCATCTTGTCACCGCTCCAACATCGCCCTGGCGAATGTTGGGCCAAGTAAGCCGCCTCAACATCGGCTTGCCCAATGTTGAGCAAAGGAAGTGTGGAGCCAAACCAAAAAACGATGCGGAGAATCGTACGGCGCCGGATGCCGCGAAGCGGTGGGCATCTTGCTCAACACAAGCTCGCGCCATGCCTATCCCGTTAGTTCCGCTAGTTCTGCCAACGGCCTCGGAGGGACGCTCGCCTTAAATGGTAAACGGCCGCCGGTCCTTGCAAACGTCCCATCCCCCACAACGTCATGGCCGAGCAGTCGGCCATCCACGCAAGGTGCTGTAAGGGCAGACGTTTTTGTGTTCGCGAAGGTTGAAAGAGGTGCCGGAGCGGGTGGCGTCTAGTGTGATGAGTCAGGAATTCGCCGATCATATGCGGCAGCCTCGGAGCGAATTCTCGGGCTCTGAATCACACTAGCATAAC
>JAHZKP010000068.1 GCA_022600345.1 Alphaproteobacteria bacterium
GGACGGGATTGGGCTGCATCAATTGCAGCAAGGCAAAACAGCCTTACTTCCAGCCTGTGGCCCTGAAGAGCGTATAACGGATCTCCGCGGAAGGCCTTTAATGATATGGCAAAGGTGACCGCGCGCATTGCGCGCCGAAATTGCTTGGAGCTGCGTAATCGCGCGGCGTATTCAAGCCGCGCGGCGCCGTTGCGCGCACGATTTATCAGCTTTTCGGGCATCTGTTCGCCACTGGCCTTGCCGAGCGTCGGCACAAGTCTCGTCCCACAAACCTGGCAGTCGAATGCCCAGGCTCGCCTCCAATGCTTGAGCGAAAGGCCCTCTCTGGAACATTGCAGGCAATGCTGGAATGGTATCTGGGCCGTCAGCGAGGCTTCTCGTGTCGTCATTGCTGGGAAGGTCAAAGATCGCACAACATCTGGGTCAATCCGTGCGGCGTTGGCAATCTTCGCCGCCGCAGCCGCGTCGACGTTGAAGTTCAAGGCGGTGCCATGCGCGGTATCGATTCTGAGATGAGCCAGTAGTTCCGCATCATCACAGTAGTTGGCCGCCGCCAGCCTAGACAACCAACCTGACAACAACTCGTCGGGCAGCGGCGCGACAGTCTTGGGCAGCGGGTGCGGCTTCACACCCCGGACTTCTCGAGCCGCCGATGGGGGTTCGCATGGCGCGACCAAACCGGCGTCCATTTTGCGATTGCGTCATCGGTGATGCATTCATCACCTGTGACAATGGCGTCGATGGAAAGATCCTTGATCAGGGCGAAGATGCGCGAGGTCACCCCGCCGGTCAGCGCAAGTATCTGCTTTAGTGACTTGACCTTCAGATTGGATTTCTTCTCGAGGGGCATTGCCGCGATGAGTGTCTGGATCATGTCCGAGAACTCGGCGTCGTCGCACCAGTTTGGAAGGTGATGTTCGTCCAGCCGCCTGGCAAGCTGGATATCACCACGGATGGCATCGACGGCCTCGCTGACCCCCAGGCAGACCAGCGACACTTCGAGTTCATTGCTGAGATACCGCAGAACATTGAGAAAGCGGCGCTGTTCGCGGTGGGTCCCGGCCAAGAGGTTGTGGACTTCGTCGATCATGATCATCCGCAGGCCAAGGTCGCGCAAGAGCGCGACGACACGGACTTCGAGGGAGGCCACATTTTGAGCGCGCGCGCTCAGTGCCGTGGCCGGTGCCCCGACGGTCGCCAGGATGTGCAGATAGAACCGTCGTTCGTCGGGAGCTGGTGGTGCTTGTAACAGTAACAGCGGCGTTCGCGTAATTCCCGATGCTGGGTCATATTCCGGTGCATATCTGCGCGAAAGATTGCGGGCGATCATCGTCTTTCCGATCCCGGACGCGCCATGCACAAGAAGGCCAGGCATACGGGTTTGCCTTGGCGCTTCGATCATACACTGCAAACGGTCCAGAACTTGTTCGGCCCGCGGAAAGCCAATCCAGATATCCGATTGAATGAGGGTGATCCGACCGTCTTCCTCTGTTTTTCCTGCCCTCAATTCACCATCTCTCCACCTTGAACAATGGGCGCGATGTATCACCCGTATCGATCGCGCGCAGCCCTTCGGTTGTTGAGACGGCCGAGTTGGCGCCCTCCAATGTCCCTTTTCTTTCACGGGATCGGCGTTCGGCCCTCGTCAGGCTCCGGCTTTCAGACTCGATTTGGCGTTGCTGTCGGATCAGCTCAGCCAGGACCAGCTCATTGGACCCGGACTTGCCAAGGGCACGGGCATTCCTCATGGCTTCGCGATATTCCCAGAGCGACACAGGCGGAATTTCCAGGTTTCGGTACCGAGCTTCGACGTATCGGTCATTATCCAGTTCGACCCAGATCACCGAGAGGTCGCGAGGGTCGTAGCGGACGACCACCTTTCCATCCCCGCGCCCGATGTGGCCTGCAAGCGCATCGGACCAGTACCGTATCTGGAACAGATGGATGCCGTCACGCCTGACCTTGCGCAGTTCACTTGGCAGAAAGCTCACCCGAAAGGCTTCAATCTCGAAGGGGATATCGCCCATCATTTGCTCTGAGAGCGCCTCCCATTTGGCAACGGGCGTGCAGCCAAGACTTGAATGAATGCTGTTGTTGTAGCGGCAGATTTCCAGAGCAAACCAGCGATCGAAGTCGCTTAAGGTCATCGTGGCCATGCCCTCGGCGTCATAGTCGCCCTTGGCCACGACCGAGGATTGCGTTGTTCCAGGCAACAGGTGCACGGCCCCCATCATCGTGCCGATCAATCGTTCGATGTGCCCTCCGAAATGAGGACTGCCTGGCGGCCGATAGACCAGATCGATCCCCCATTCTGCACATGCCGACCGAAAGGCATGCGACCGGAAATCGCGCCCGTTATCGACGTGGATGCTATGCGGTTTACCCTGCGCGGGCCAAGGAACATTGCGCACCAATTCCGCCAGAAGTTCCGCCTTGGGGGCCACAGCCTGTGTCAGGCAAAGCGCCACCGACAGACGCGAAGGTGCCTCGAGAGAGGTGTAATATCCGGTCACCATCCGCGTTGCGACGTCGATCGCCAGCGTGACCCAAGGCCGCCCAATTGGTTTGCGTTCAAAACTGTCGACGAGAATGATGTCCGCAGGCGTATGGTCGATTTGCACGACCTCCAGTGGCCGGTTTGCCTTGTTGTCGCCTACGACCGGCGCAAATTTCTGGCGGGCCGCCTTTGCGCCTTCGCGTGCCTTGGCAATTTCACGGGCATCCATTGCATCCAGCCTGCGCTGAACCGTCCGACGTGTCGGCGGTTGCAAGCCCTGCTGCCAGCACGCGCTTCGGATTTCTGTCACGATGCGCGACAGGCTTGGGCGTTCCCGCCGTAAGAAATAACGGCGAAGATGTTCTTCGATCACCGCTTCCACCTTGCCGGATATCAAGGTTGTACCAGTCGGGCGGCCCCGTTTCCGAGAAGCCAGCGCGCTGGTGCGCCCACCCTCTTCGGCCAGACGCTTTATCCAGCGCCAGACAGTCGCCCTGCTGACACCAAGCTCCCAAACGGCGTCATTGATGCCACTTTCCAGACTGCCAGTTCCTTTGAGATATGCCTGAACAAGCGGACGCAGAACGGCCGCCCTGCGCGCCTCCTCAGCACCAGCGGCAACGAAGTCTTCGCGATCATCATCCATCAATATTTGCCACACGAAGCTGCGAACCCTGTCTCAGGTTTAAGGGCAAAAATATCGGATTTAAAGGCAAAATATCATATTTAAGGGCAAAGCAAGGCCGTTGATTTCGTTGGATTTCTCATCTCACAATTAAGGGCTACGCGACACCAAGCCTTCGTCCATCAGACGATAGATCTCGGTCAGCATGGCAAACTGAATTCGGTTCACAAGAAAGCCCGGACGTTCGAGGATCGCGACACCAACATGTTCGATGTTCTGCACCAGCTTGCGGCTCCATGCCACCAACTCCGCCGGTGTATCGGCCGCGTGGATCAACTCGATTACCGGAACGATATGACCCGGAGTAACATAGTGAATGCCCATCATCCGCTCTTTGCGCGTCATTTGCGCGGCGATGTCGGAGATCAGGAAGGACGAGGTGTTGGTTGCCAGCACCATGTTTTCTGGACAGATCCTGTCGAGTTCCGCGAACAGGGCCTGTTTGACTTCCAGGGATTCCTGCACTGCTTCATGCACGAGGAAGGCCCCTTCGACTGCGCTTGCAAGATCC
>JAHZKP010000069.1 GCA_022600345.1 Alphaproteobacteria bacterium
GGGGATGCGGCGAAATTGACTGCCGGACTGCGTTGCGCCGGTTTGCCGTGGGATCCACCACACCTGCACCGGACGCGTCTTGCCGGCAGCCAATTTCGTCTCGCATCGCGACCTCACTGAGTTCTTCAACAGCCTGCTAGAGGCTTACCAGCGCCCCTTGAGCCGTCGCCTCCTCCAGCGATGCCTGGGAAAGTCAGCCACCAGCCACTTCGCGCACCATGCCATCAAGCCAGGCGTCGATTTCACTCAACACTTTCTCGGACTTGCTATTGCCGCCCGTTGAGACCTTGCGGAAGCCCACCACGACTTCGCCGGGCTTTGCCTTCGTCTCGTAGACGAACACAATGTAGGGACACAGCCCCATATCCGAAGCGTCCGCTTCCATCATCTTGCGCGACAGCACCGCCGAGCAGAATGCATAGTAGTTCGCGCCCTTATAAATCTCCTTGTCGCTTCCGACATCTTTCCCGGTCCGCTGCAACATGCCGCTGACGTTGCCCTTCAGATCGATGTAAAGACCTCGACCGACAATGGTCGATTCAACGTCCAGCGCCACTTCATCAAAAGTGCCCTTGACCGTGTAGGTTTTGGTCCCACCCGCGATCGCAGGAGCCAGTCCTGCCAGTAGCCCCAAGAGCAAGATCAATAGTCTCATCAACACACGCTCCTTCAATTATCGATACCAAGATCTTCGAACTTTACCGTCAGACTATCCAGCATCTCACCAGTCACACCCATTAGTTTAAGCGACACCCGCCTCAACCGCCAATCGATATCGATAAGACCAAAGTTTTCCTGGTGGTACATATCGCTGATGCGCTCTGCAGACGGCCCGTCTTTCGATGGGCCATAGGACCGGTTGAGAGAACTTGCCGTAATTTCAGGCAGCACCTGACCATTGTTCAGCTTGCCAACGTAGAAGGCGCCGAAGTGCCTGTCGCCAGAGACGATCACCGCTCCCGTCGCCCCGGTGTCGTCGATCAGTTGGAACAGCCGCTGGCGCTCGCGTGGAAAATTCCCCCACCGCTCAAAGCCATGCCCGCCCGCCAGAAGCTGCACCGAAGAAACGATAATGCGCACATCGGCCTCCTCCTGCAGCGCCTGCTCCAACCAGTCCCACTGCGCCTTGCCCAACATCGTAGCTTCAGGATCGTAGCTGGGTTGGTACTTGCCCCAGACATTGAAGGTGCGCGACTTCTTCTTCAGCTTCGAGCGAAACGACCGCGTATCGAGCATGATGAACTGCACCCGCCGCCCGGCTGGACCATAGGTCTTTGAATAATAGATCCCCCGGCCAAATGGCCTTTGCGGCTGCATCTGCCAGAAATCGTGAAACAGTTTGGCCGACTGGACCTTCTGCGAAAACGTCGCGCCCTTGTCGTTGCCGCCATAGTCGTGATCGTCCCAGATCGCCAGGAACGGGATGGCCTGCCTAGCCCGTGCAAGCTCCGGTCGCACACCTTGGTCGCGATATGCCTGCACCAATTCCTTGGCCCCTGGGCTGCGAATATCGCCATAGACGTTGTCACCGGCCATCAGGAACAATTGCGGTCGCGGCTCCAATCGCAAGACGCCGTCCCAGATCGGCTGCGGATGACTTTGGCTGAGACAAGACCCCACCCCGATGCGGGTCAATTCCGCGCTGTCATCAAGTTTCAGCCACGGTGTCTGCGGCGCGACACTCCGCACGCCCGGCAGCACTTCCAGTTTCGCCGGTTGAAACCTGGCAGGCGCATGGTCGCTTGCCGGCTCCTCCAGGTTTTGCGTTGTCTCCAACCCCAGCACGGGAAATTTCGGGATCTCACCATAATGCCACAGCGCCAGCCCGCCAACGATCCCGACAAGCCCGACAAAAGCCAGGCCCAGCAGCACAATTCGGCGTAATGCTCCAAGAAAACCACCACCGCCCCTGGGCGACACCAGCCGTGTATCCCCGCCGTCGGCCATCACAACTCACTCCCAAAGCAAACGACAAAACCCGGATCGTAGGAACGTTATGTTCCACGACCCGGGTAACCAACAAGACTTTTTCGACAGCCCTCAGGCGGCAATCGCCAAATCCGGCATTTGGCTGGGCTGAAGTCGAACCGGGCGAGAACGGCTGACACGTTCGCGCTCTTCAGATTCGTTGATCGCCCAGATGATCTTCTGGGGCGCAAACCCCCAGGCCATGTTCAAGCGCAACTGCCCGGCGCCCTTCACAGCCGCTTCGATTGCACTCAGTCCGCTTCGCATGACCCGATCCTTGAGCCGGCGTGCCTGCAACGCATCGATCAAATGCCATAGGCGTAGCAGGATCACACCGCCGCGCTCACGCGAGCCTTCAAACCGGTTCCAGAATTCCTCTTCGATGGCTCGCAGATCCGCTGCGTCCGCCCCTTGGAAGAACACCAACGCCCGCTCCGCATGGATCACCGCATGCAATGCCGCCTGCATCTCCGCCCCGGCAACGACCGGTACATCTTTCGGATCGAATGTACCCGCCATCAGATCACCCTCCGGCTTGGAAACCGCGAGCCGCCATTGCGCGGATCGGCGAACACCTGGAAGATCGAACCCGTCAGCAGGATAATGTCCTTGGCTTTTCCGCCAGGGCGCGGCCGCACGAAATCGACATCGTAGCCAACGAACCGGCCATTCGGATTGACCACCTGGTTGGGCTTGAACCTGTATTTGCGACCATCAGGCGTTTCGATAACGCCAACCTTGAGGTCATCGTGGAATTTCACAATTCGTCCTTGCATGTCACGCTCCCGGTCAGATGGCGCACCGCTGGCAAAAGCGATGGCGCTTCGTTTCAACTGGCCTGATATTGCCGTTCCTGAGCCCGGGGCGCTGTTACGTGCGCGACAATCTGTCAATGAATCTGCGGCTGCAAACCGTTGTGGTTAATGGAGGTTTTCCAAACAAGCCCGGCGCACCGGCAAAACGTGCGGGAAGCGCTTCTCAATCAAGGCACGGCACAGGCCCGCCCTCCGAGAAGTAGACAGAATAGGCAACCCGGCGTAAGGCCAACAGCATCGAAATCCCGGAACCGTCGTGAGCAAATAAGTAGACAGAATAGGCAACCCGGCGTAAGGCCAACAGCATCGAAATCCCGGAACCGTCGTGAGCAAATAAGAAGAGGATCGAACCAATGCCCTCCCGCGCACCCGCCCCAGCGACCACCAAGATCACCCGGCAACCGAATGGTCAGAATTCTCTCCTGGTCGAACCCGATACCCAACTTCCCAAGATCGTAGTCGTGGGCGGCGGAGCCGGCGGCCTGGAACTGGTGACCAAACTCGGCGACAGGTTGGGTCGCCGCAACAAGGCCCATGTGACCTTGCTTGAGCGCTCCCGAACGCATGTATGGAAACCGCTATTGCACGAGATCGCGGCGGGGTCGATGGATACCAGCCGACACGAATTGGGGTATCTGGCACAAGGCCACTGGCACGGTTTCCGCTTCCGCTACGGCGAGATGATCGGACTGGACCGGCAAAACAAGCTTGTCCATACCGCCGCCACCTTCGATGACGAGGGGCGCCAGATTACGCCTCCGCGATCGTTCCCCTACGATTATCTCGTTATCGCAATCGGCTCGGTGTCCAACGACTTCGGCACACCCGGCGTCGCAGAAAACGCCATAATGCTCGACACGCCCCAACAGGCCGAGCGCTTCAATCAACGCCTGATTAACGCCTGCATCCGGGCCAACACCCAGGCCGACCCCATCGCCGACGGCCAGCTCAACGTCACCATCATCGGCGCCGGCGCAACCGGCTCGGAACTATCTGCCGAACTCCACCAGACAACCCGTGGCCTTGTCGCCTACGGCCTCGACAAAGTCGTCCCCGAACGCGACATCAAACTCACGCTACTCGACGCCGAATCCCGCATTCTTCCAGCGTTGCCCGAAAAGCTCTCGACTGCGGCCGCCAACGTGCTGACCGGACTGGGTGTCGACATCAAAACCAACTCATTCGTCACTGAAGTCAGCGACAAGGGCGTGACACTCAAATCGGGTGAATTCATCCCCTCCGAACTTGTCGTCTGGGCAGCCGGCGTGAAGGGCCCCGACGTCCTTGCAAATTTGGATGGACTTGAAGTCACCGCCAGCAATTGCCTGGTGATCAACGACACCCTCGAAACGGCAAGCGATCCAAACATATTTGCGTTGGGCGATTGCACCTACCTTCTGCCCAAAGGCGCAAAAGCCCCAATTCCCCCACGGGCACAATCAGCCCACCAGCAAGCATCCCACATCTACAAGCAAATCCGCCGCCGCATGTCCGGCCGCAAATTGAAGCCATTCAAGTATCACGACTTCGGATCACTCGTATCTCTTGGTGAATACTCAACGGTCGGAACCCTTATGGGGTTCATTTCCGGCAAGTCGATGTGGATCGAAGGCATGTTCGCCAAGCTTATGTACCGAATGCTCTACAAGATGCATCTGGTCGCGCTTCACGGCTATTCAAAGGTCGCCCTCGACACCCTCTCCCGCCTGATCACGCGCCGCACCGAACCGCATGTCAAATTGCATTAGAGCCCTTTCCGACCAAATCGATTCAATTCTGCTTCTCAAGCGGCGAGTCGTGCCGGAGGCGCGCCTCACTGCTGTCCGGTTTAGCATAGGGCCAACTCCCGTTGGGCGGCGTCATAGGGTTTTAGCGGCGGTGGCCGATAAAGGTCGTGGATTGATCTGAAGTGCATCAAATTTGCCCTAACGAGCCGCGTGAAGGTGA
>JAHZKP010000070.1 GCA_022600345.1 Alphaproteobacteria bacterium
CTGCCGGCAAGACGCGTCCGGTGCAGGCGTGGTGGACCCCACGGCAAACCGGCGCAACGCAGTCCGGCAGTCAATTTCGCCGCATCCCCTTGGGACACCGCACTTTTTCGCCTCGGCGGCGTCGCGGCACTGGCACGATAGTCTCACATCGCGCTGCGCGCCGCTTCTGGCCGAATGCGAAAAAGTGACAGGTGTCGCGATCCACATGAGTTTTTCAACAGCCTGCTAGGCCGCGATCATATCAGATGGGCGCGGTCCGGGATGCGGACCATGCGGAGCATGGCTCACGGCTGTCCGGATAAATCGAGCAGCCCCGAGCCATGCGAGGATCAGCAGTGAAAGACAAAATCTAAAGTGAGGCCACCAATGGTGGACACGCTTTAGTTCGGTCGTGGCTCCAGGCCGTATTCCTGCATTTTGCGGTAGAGCGTCGAGCGGCCAATCTTCAAACGCTTGGCGACTTCGGTCATGTGACCGCGGTAGCGGCCCAGCGCCAGACGGATCATATCGGCTTCGATCTCATCAAGCGGGCGAATGTCGCCTTCGCCGTCAATTGCCGGAATGCCAAACGAACCGGATTTGACTTCGACCGTGCGTGGCACAGTTGCTTCGGCGCCCAGCAGCGCAGGACCGGTGTAGGCGGGCTGTTTTTGCACCTGTGAAGGGGCAGCGGGCGGTTCGGCCTTGAAGCCTTCGACGTGGGCTGCGATCTGCGGGAATTCGGCGACTGTCAATTCTGCACCGTCTGCCAGCACAACCGCGCGGAAAACGGCGTTTTCGAGTTGGCGGACATTGCCGGGCCAGGAATAGGCCATCAGCAACCGGGAAGCCTCGGCGGTGATGCCGACGACGCGTTTGCCTTCTTCGGCAGCAAAGCGGGCGAGGAAGTGGTTTGCCAGATCGGGCACATCCTCGATGCGGTCGCGCAGCGGCGGCACCCACACGGGGAAGACGTTGAGGCGGTAATAGAGGTCTTCGCGGAACTTGCCGTTCTTGACGTGGGCGATCATGTCCCGGTTGGTCGCCGAGATGAGGCGGAAATCGACCTTGTAGGATTTCTTCGAGCCGACGGGGTCGACTTCGCCTTCCTGCAACGCACGCAGCAATTTGACCTGAACGTCGAGCGGCAATTCGCCGATCTCGTCGAGGAACAGCGTTCCGCCGTCTGCTTCCTGGAACTTGCCGATGCGTTTGTCGGTGGCACCGGTAAACGAGCCCTTTTCATGACCGAACAGGATCGATTCAACCAGGTTTTCAGGAATGGCGCCGCAGTTGACG
Source organism: Alphaproteobacteria bacterium (assembly GCA_022600345.1). Classification (GTDB taxonomy): domain Bacteria; phylum Pseudomonadota; class Alphaproteobacteria; order Rhizobiales; family Hyphomicrobiaceae; genus Filomicrobium. The sequence goes on from JAHZKP010000070.1 coordinate 1,279, forward strand.
GTGACGAAAGGTTTGCCGGCGCGCTCGGATTCGCCCTGGATGGCGCGCGCGATCAGCTCCTTGCCGACGCCCGATTCGCCTTCGATGAGGACGGGAATGTTGGAGTGGGCTCCACGGCGGCCAAGTTCGACAACGCGCTGCATGGCGTCACCGCGCAAGATCAGATCGTCAAAGGTCAGCTTGCCTTCGACCTTCTTCTTGATGCGCTTGATTTCGCCGGAAAGTTCTTCGATGCGAAGCGCGCTCTTGATGGTGACTTCGAGGCGCTCGGGGCTGACCGGCTTGACGACGAAGTCGATGGCGCCTTCGCGCATCGCGCCGATGGCAGAATCAATCGATCCATTGGCAGTCTGCACGATGATCGGGGGGATGCCGGGCTTGCCGTTAAGCGTGGACAAGACCTCCATGCCGTCGATACCCGGCATCAGAAGATCGAGGAGAACGAGGGAGATCTGCGGGCCATCGCCCTGGAGGATCGAAAGGGCTTGCTCGCCGGAGCCGGCCGACTTGGTGTCGTAACCCAGCCGCTTGATGACTTCTTCAAGAATGCGACGCTGGGCAGGATCGTCATCGACGATTAGAACGCGTTGGGCCATGGGGCACTCGTACTCAACTCAAAACTAACACATGCCGCCAAATCGAAACACGTTATGCTTTACAAAGCGTTGCGCGCCAGCCAAAGACCGGACATTGATTGAGCGACAACTCAAACTGGAACAAAGAGTGCCCTACAAGGGTAAACAGCCGATTACCGGAATTCTCAAATTGACGATATGTGTCTGACATTGCCCCTCTTGATGTCGAGGGGCGGCGCATTCACATTGATCCGAACGGGCTGACGTCCCGCCTTGCACCCCGCCACTTTCCTTGGAGCATCCCATGACGCTAACGCCGCGCGCGCATTCAGCCATCCCCGGATTCAAATTCAACGCAGCCGGTGCTGGGGCTTCCGGGGGGCAAGGTGAATTTGGCGATCTGCCCGAGTGGGACTTGAGCGATCTCTACCCGTCTCCTGATTCAGATGCGGTCAAAACCGACCTGGAGGAAGGTGCAACTGAGGCAAGGCGTCTGAAGGAAACCTATGCCGGCAAGCTTCACGACGTCGCCAAGGACGGTGCGGCGTTGGCCACGCTGATCAAGGATTATGAGGCGCTCGCCGACCGCCTTGGGCGGCTTGGCTCTTATGCCGGCCTGCTGTATGCGAGCAACCAGGCCGATCCGGAGCGCGCCAAGTTTTATGGTGACGTTTCAGAAAAGCTCACCGCCATGTGGACGGATTTATTGTTCCTCGAACTGGAACTCAACCAGATCGACGAAGCGGTTCTCGACGCAGCTCTCAAGCACCCGGAACTTTCCTTCTACAAGCCGTGGTTTGATGATCTGCGCAAGGAAAAGCCCTACCAGCTTTCCGAAGAGGTCGAGCGGCTTTTCACTGAGAAATCCCAAACCGGGTCACGCGCGCTCAACCGGCTGTTCGATGAGACAATGTCGTCGCTCAAATTCGATGTCGAAGGCGAAGAAGAACCACTCGGTCTGGAAGCAACGCTCAACTTGATGTCGAACCCCGATGGGGCGAAGAGAAAGGCTGGGTCGCAAGCGCTTTCCAAGACGTTCAAGGACAACGTTCGGCTGTTCACGCTGGTGACCAACACGCTGGCCAAGGACAAGGAAATCTCGGATCGCTGGCGCGGCTTCAAGGATGTTGCCGACAGCCGCCATCTGGCCAACCGGGTTGAGGCTCCCGTCGTCGATGCATTGGCAAAATCGGTGACCGATGCCTACCCGCGCTTGTCGCATCGCTACTATGCACTGAAGGCCAAGTGGCTGGGCATGGACAAGCTCAATCATTGGGACCGCAACGCGCCGTTGCCTGAAAAGCCCGAGCGGGTCATCGAATGGCCGGAAGCACAAGAGATGGTGCTATCTGCCTACGGCGGGTTTGCGCCCGAGATGGCCGACATCGCGAAAAAGTTCTTCGACAACGATTGGATCGATGCGCCGGTTCGCGCCGGCAAGGCGCCTGGTGCGTTCTCGGCGTCCACCGTTCCTTCCGCGCACCCCTACGTGTTGATGAACTATCTGGGCAAACCGCGCGATGTGATGACGCTGGCTCACGAGCTTGGCCATGGCGTTCACCAATGGCTTGCCCGCGACATGGGTCCGTTACTGGCTCCCACGCCTCTGACGTTAGCCGAGACGGCCAGTGTGTTCGGCGAGATGCTGACGTTCCGCAAGCTGCTGGCGGAGACAACTGATCCCAAAGAGCGCAAGGCATTGCTGGCGGGCAAGACCGAAGACATGCTCAACACCGTTGTTCGCCAGATCGCGTTTTACACTTTCGAGCGCAAAGTCCACGAAGCGCGCCGCGAGGGTGAGTTGACCACCGATCAGATCAACGAAATCTGGATGGCGATTCAGGCTGAGAGCCTGGGGCCTGCGATTAAGTTTCATGACGGCTATGAGGTGTTCTGGACCTACATCCCGCACTTCATTCATTCGCCGTTCTACGTCTACGCTTATGCATTCGGCGACTGCCTCGTGAATTCGCTTTACGGTCTCTACCAGGAAGCTCATCCCGGTTTCGTTGAGAAGTATTTCGACATGCTGAAAGCGGGCGGTTCCAAACACCACTCCGAGATGCTTAGCCCCTTCGGCCTCGATGCCCGCGATCCGGAATTCTGGAACAAGGGCCTGAAAGTTATCGAAGGCATGATCGATGAGCTGGAGGGCATGGAGAACGTGGGGTGAGGTGGGCTTCCACAACACGCTTCCTTCTCCCCCGGTGTCATCCTAGGCCTTGTGCCTAGGACCCATTCTGCCGCACACTCCCACAATCTCCGACTGGTGGCAGATCGTGCAAAAACCTCACACCTACTACGTTTATATCCTGGCGAGTCGCTCATACGGCACGCTTTATATCGGGGTCACGAACGACCTTGCCCGCCGCCTTATTGAACATCGTGAGGGCCGGGCCGATAGCTTCACGAAGAAGTACAACGTCACTCAGTTGATGTGGTTTGAGACACACGGAGAAATAACCACGGCCATCCAACGTGAGAAGTCACTCAAGC
>JAHZKP010000071.1 GCA_022600345.1 Alphaproteobacteria bacterium
AAAAGTGCGGTGTCCCAGAGGGATGCGGCGAAATTGACTGCCGGACTGCGTTGCGCCGGTTTGCCGTGGGGTCCACCACGCCTGCACCGGACGCGTCTTGCCGGCAGCCAATTTCGTCTCGCATCGCGACCTCACTGAGTTCTTCAACAGCCTGCTAGGCGGAGGTGCGATCGGCGTCGGGCTGTGGCTGGTTGGGTCGGGCATTTGTCAGGCTTGCAGTTGTCGAATGGGTTGGCACTCATTTCACTTCTATCCGGTCTCCCACCTGATAGTCATTGCGGTGTTCCAGCCGAAGACCGAATTCGGTATCGATAGCTATTGCAGGGACAAACGTATCGTAGATCTTCAAGCTCGCAATCGTATCGCGCCGCCGCCGATTTTTGCGCGGCGACACCAGCGTAACCTCGTCGCCTTCCTCCAGCAGGCCGCTGACGTATTGGCAACCGGCGACTTTGCCCACACCGGGGACATCGAATACCGTAATTACGGTGGCCACACCCGAAGCGCTGGATCGCGCGCCGCCGCCCTCATACCCGGGCTCGCCGGGGTCTGAAAACAACTGCCGCACAAGCCCGAGGCCGCTTTCCACCAACCCCTTTTGTCTGCCGCGACCAGGTTGCGAACTGCCTGACCGTTGCGCGAATTCCAGCAGATCGCCGACCCTGAAATTGGTGCAGTTATCGAATAAGATTCCGCAATTATCGCCCGTGCTGGCGGTTGTTACGGGCACGCGATTTATCTCCAGGCTTATGACGCGAGTATTGGCAATTGCCCGCCTGCCGCGCCGGATACTCACTTCGGATCCTTGGCTGGCGGCCCCATCGGTGATCCGCACGCCGGCAATTACTCCAACGCCGGGCACCTGGTAGATCTGATTGACGATGCCACTGGCGACCCAACCGGCGGATGGTTGAGGTGCGGACTGAGCTGGCTGTTGAGGCTTTGGTTTTCGTTTCGGTGGCTTGGACGATTGTTGCCGGGGCTTCTGGGACTTTTGCGGTTGGTGCCTAGGCGATTGGGGACGGGCTGGAAATGCGTCGAGGCCCGATGCTCTGCGCTCCCGACTGGCGGGCTTGCCTTGTGGTCTCGATGCTGGTTGCCCGTCGTCTCCGGCGGATTTTGCCTCCTGGGATAATTCGCGCAGGCGAAAGCGGGCGATGAGCGCGTGGCGGCCTTCTGGCAGTTCGGCCAGGTAATATTCGTAGGCTGCCGCAGTACCACTGCTTTCCACTTCCTGGAACAACCGATCATCGGCGTCGGCCACGCCCAACGTGTCCTCGGCGGCAGGAATAACAGCCTGCAAACCGCCCGAGCGCGGCACCTTGAGCGCGTCGAGGGCACGAACAATGGCGCGAATGTCATCAAGCAAGACGGAGTGGATCTGGTCGAAGGGCTTGGGGATTTGGAAAGGATCGAGACCGGCGCAGCGTGAGTTGACCAGCTTTTCCTGGCGATCGGCATGGCCGGCCTCGGAGCGTACCCACTTGGACTTGGCGCTTTCTTCAGACCAGATAACGATGACCGCCCTGGCGGCGTCCAACTGGCGATCGATCTCCTCGCCGAACGTGCCGGTCGGGACAAGGCTTGAATCCCACCAGACGTCAAAACCAAGATCGACAAGCTCGCGCGCCAGATCGGCTGCCTCTTTGGAGCGGGCTTTGGAATAACTGATGAAAACGTCTGCCATCGGTTGCCTGCTTCTTAAGCCATACCGGATCGTGAAGGATCATAACCACAGCTTGTTATCGCGACCAACCACTTAACCCGAACGAATAACCACAACGCTGCTTGTACGGGGGCGATCGATTAGCCTTGTGAAGTCCGAACTGAACTGATCGGGGCTATTGCGAAGTTTGCTTCATGTCGTTACCTTCAAACATTCAATTATGAAAATGTTTGACTTCGCGAGGGCCGATCTGGGCGGCCATAACGCGAAGCGAATGGGAGGTATTGATGGATGCGAGAGGGCGCTTCCTGGGCGCGGTATTCGCCTGCGTCTTGCTGGCTGGGATGCTTCCCGGCCTGCAAGCCATCGCAGGGGGTGGTCTGGAGAAATCGGAACCTGCCGCTGAAAACGAGCACGCCCAGCTTGTGCGCCGTGGCGCCGAAGTCTACCAGCGCTGCTCGGCCTGCCACAGGCTGGGGGCAAATGCGCAAAACCGCATCGGGCCGCAGCTCAACGATCTTTTGGGCCGCAAAGCCGGCTCTATAGAAGGCGCGCGGTATTCTCCTGCAATGAAGCAAGCTGGTGCTGACGGACTGGTGTGGAGCGCTGAGACAATCGACGCATTCGTTGCCGACCCGAAAGGGTATCTTAAGGGCACGACAATGGGGTTACGTGGCGTCGAGGACGCTGGCGACCGCAAGGCCCTTGTTGCCTACCTTTCATCGTTCTCGACCGGGCCATCCAACATTCCCGAGACAACCGTTCCCGCACCGCCACCTGTCGATGCAGGGGTTCCAAGTGAAATTCTGGCCTTGAAGGGCGATCCGGAATACGGAGAATATCTATCCGGTGAGTGCGTGACCTGCCACCAACCCTCTGGAGCAGACAAGGGCATCCCATCGATTATCGGCTGGCCGCACGAAGACTTCGTGATTGCCATGCACGCCTACAAGAACAAGAAGCGCCCGCACCCGGTCATGCGAATGATCGCGGGACGCCTGTCGCCTGAGGAAATCGCGGCGCTTGCTGCCTATTTCAACAAGAGGGACCGGTAAATCCGGCCACAGTTCGACTGCATCCTGAGCACTACAACAAGATTTATGGAAGACCGGAGGAACGATATGACAATCTCACGCCGCCATTTCCTAGTCGGAACGGCACTTACGACATCAGCCTTGGCGATACCAACAATGCTCACAGCGCAGGGCAAACCCAAGGTTGTGGTGATTGGGGGCGGAGCAGGCGGGGCGACTGCCGCGCGCTATATCGCCAAGGACTCCAAAGGCGCAATCGATGTCACGTTGATTGAACCCAACAAGGAATTCACGACGTGCTTTTTCTCCAACCTTTACATCGGCGGATTCCGCACATTTGAATCCATCACCCACTCCTACAAGACGCTTGAGAGCACGCATGGGATCAAGGTCGTGCATCAGATGGCAACGGGCGTCGACCGGGCTGCCAAATCGGTGACGCTTGGCGATGGCACGAAGGTTACCTACGACAAGCTGATCGTTGCGCCAGGCATCTCGCTGAAGTGGGACAGCGTTCCTGGATATTCGGCTGAAGCAGCCCAGATGATGCCGCACGCCTGGCAGGCCGGTCCGCAGACGCAACTGCTCAAGTCGAAGATCGACGCCATGAAGCAGGGCGGCACCTTTGTCATGGTGGCTCCTCCCAATCCTTTCCGCTGCCCGCCAGGGCCCTATGAGCGGATCTCCATGGTGGCTCATGTCTTCAAGGAAAAGAACCCCAAGGCCAAGATCATTATCCTTGATCCGAAGGAGAAGTTCTCCAAGCAGGCGCTGTTCCAGGAAGGCTGGCAGGACAACTACGCAGGCATGGTGGAGTGGATTCCTGCTTCGCTGCATGGCGGCGTGAAGTCGATTGATCCAGCGACCGGCAAAATCGAGACCGATCTTGAGACGTTCACCGCTGACGTTGCCAATATCATTCCCGCGCAGGCGGCCGGCGGCATTGCCAAGACGGCGGGGCTTACCAACGACACCGGCTTCTGCCCCATCATGCCTGCCAGCATGCAAAGCCAGGTCGATGAGAACGTCTACGTTCTGGGCGATTCCTCGATTGCTGGCGACATGCCCAAGTCCGGCTTCTCGGCGAACAGCCAGGCCAAGGTTTGCGCCAACGCCGTGCGCGGTGCGCTGACCGGATCGAAAGTGTTCCCGGCGAAGTTCTCCAACACCTGCTGGAGCCTTATCGATACCGACAACGGCGTGAAAGTCGGCGCCAACTATGTGGCCAAGCCCGAGAAGATCACCAAGACCACCGGGTTCATCTCCAAGACCGGCGAGGACTCTGCGGTGCGCAAGGCCACCTATGAGGAAAGTCTGGGTTGGTATTCCGGCATCACCAACGACATCTTCGGCTCATAAGGTTTGGAGAAGCTGAACGTGAAGCGGGCGTTTTGGGAAGTTCCCGAGACGCCCGTTTTTTTTGGGGGGTGAGAATGGTAGGATAGCGGAAGGCTTTACGAGAGCTTGATTGACGTGAATGACCCGAAGGAGCAGAGGGCCACTACGGAGCTTGCCCGATAGAACTTCGTCCGGTTATGCTCTCCGTGCGTCGGAGAGGATACGGAGGCAAGGGGCCACAAGCGGCCATCCGGTTCTTACGGTTTATCGAATTTCAGGAATATCAATCAGCGGATCTGGAGCTTGATCTGTCGCGCAAGCCACAAGTATGAAGCTACAGCTCCTTGGTCTTTCCAGGTAATGAATTTGTACTTTCAGCATTCCGTTGGGAACAGGTACGGATAATGCGTTACTTAAATCCTCTGGCGCACCAAATTTCAATTCCGAATTTTCGATGCGAACCATGCCTACCTCGGTCGAGGCTTCAAGGTGCTTGTACTCTGATGCTTTGAGTATTGGGTCGGCGGTATCGATTAGTCTTACAACGATTGCGCAATGCCCATCAGCCCCGATTGAAGTCAGGAAAAAGTCACCGCGGTTCATTGCCAACAGCACGGGCCTTGGAGCGGCTGCCCAGTCATCATCCAATTCGCTTTGGCCAGTAGCTGCAAGGCAAGCTGCGTCAACACTGATCCTCTTCTTTCTTTCCGAAAGAACTACAAAATTTGCGTTGCCACTAACTTCCAACTTAAGCTTTGAAAGCCATGCGACGGATCGATTGAGGTCATCTGTGACTGCCCCATGTCGGCGTGCCATCCTCAATGCCGCTGTCCCAGTCTCAATCGTCTCGATATCCAATGGCTCCTTGCAGAACGCAAGGCTCGACCCTGCAAACGCAAGCCGACGTGCTGCCTTAAGCCGCTTGCGTGGGTCCTTTTCAACTTCTAAATTAGTAATCAGTTCGCCGATTTCTTCCTTGGCCGAATTGAGGCTCAACCACGGAACCTTGCGCCAACTATCCATCTGCAGCGTCTCCCTGAGCATGGCAGAATAGGCTGGCTTGTTTTTTGTGCAATGTCTCAGTTGGGTCAAAACCTGGCGGCTCCGACTTCCTCCAACTTTCCGCTATCCTACCGGTAAGCTGTCGTCCGGAAAGCCACAAACGCGCCGGACTGCCAGGGTCTCAAATGACCCGTTGCCTCCATGCCCCTCCGAATCTATCAGCTGGAGCATGCTGCGGCCGCTGTTGACTGTGGAGCGTCTTGCCCCTCTTTTACGGCCTTCCGCTACCTCGCGCCTTTTCCATCGGTCGCTGCCGTCTTGGAGAGGATGTCGCGGAATTTGCTAGTAAAGCGGCGCGAAAAGCCTGCGGTCAGGTGGTGGCCATCGAACATAACCACCTGACCGTCAATCACCGCGCGGCAAGTTCCATCTGGGCATATCAGACTGTTGAGGTTCAAAACTTGCGCGTTGTAGGGTAACGCCTCGTTTGGCGTGCGTGGATAGGCGTTACGAGCAACCAGTTCATCCATCGGCCATTGGCAAGCGCCAGGCTCGCGTGCGTCCTGCAAGCACTTGAGTGGATTGACCCGAAGCCATGGCGTGTCGTGCATGACAAGCGTCCGCCCGACCGCTGCCAGCGCGTGGATCGTCTGAGTCTCTGCTGCCACATCAAGACGATGCCGGGTCCCGGCCACAACGATAAGAGCCGGCTTGATGGAGGCTATTTCATCAAAAGTGGTTTTCAGCCAACGCGCGCATTCGACATACGGCCGCTTGCGCCCACCCTCTCTCACAACCTGGTTGGTATCAATTGGCCTGCACGAAGCCTTGGTTCGCACCAACAGGCGCCAACCCTCCTTCCTGGCTGCTGCGCGGAGGGGCTCAAACCAGTTCGCAGCGTGAGAGTCGCCAAGAAGCACGACCGTTCGGCGCGCATTTCTTGCGCCGTAGACGCAGGGAGGCGACTTCGTCCCCGAGAACCGTACGAGACAATGGTCGGCATAGATTTGCGGGCGATCCTTCTTGATCTGCGCTCGACTTATGAAAACGTCATTGCCGATGTGAATGCTGTCTGGAGCAAATTCCCGCAGTCCCAGGCCGGTAAACGCGCCGCCCGCGATCAGGCCTGCGCCGAGCGCATAAGCAAACCGGGGCCTGGAAGCGAAGCCGGTGGGACGTCGCACAGGTTGCTCGACGAAATAGTAGGTTGCGATAGCCAGCACGAATGAGACCGCTATCGCCGATAGCAGCGCGGCCATCGTATCTCCGAACGCGAGGCGGCCGAAAACCAAAAGTGGCCAGTGCCAAAGATACCAGGAAAACGAGATCCGACCGGCAAACCGGAGTGGTGCATTCCCCAGCACTGGCGCTGTCAACCTGGCGCTGCTCAGGTTGCAGTAAATGAGCATGGCTGCTGCGAGCGTTGGCACGCCGGCGGTTAGGCCAGGATAGGGGTAGGTGTCGGAAATCAACAAGAAGCAACCCAGAAGCACGGCCAGCGAAGCCAGACCTAGCGCTTGCCTGGCACCATGATGACGAATGCGCATATGCGGCTCGATGATCGCCAGCAGTGCACCTGCCAACAACTGCCAGGAGCGCGACGGCGTGCCAAAGAATGCCCACGATGGACTACTGCCCGTAAGGTGGACGCTATAGAAAAACGAGCATCCCAGAAGCACAGCCGTGAGGACTGCAAACGACTTCCACCGCCCGTTTGGGCCTGCGGGCAAGAGCCAGACCATCGCCGCAAGTATCAGCGGCCAGACCAAATAGAACTGTTCTTCGACCGATAATGACCAGTAGTGCAGCAGCGGGTTGTCTTTGTGGTCGGCCCCGAGATAGTCGGTCGACGCCCAGGCCTGCCGCATGTTGTGGTAAAAAAGCGCTGCGGCGGCAATGTGCCGGCCGAGCATGCGGGCATCCAGAACCGGAAACAGCAGGATCAACGCCGCCACCGCGCAGAGAACGAAGGTCGCGGCGGGGAGAATCCGCCTTATGCGGCGCTGCCAGAAGTTGAGCAGGTTCACCCGACCGGTATCGTGCAGTTCCTTGAGCAGAAGACCGGTGATGAGATAACCCGAGAGGACGAAGAAGACATCGACGCCGATGAAGCCGCCCGAGACCAAGACAGGAAACGCGTGGTAGAGCACGACGGCTATTACGCAGACGCCTCTGAGCCCTTCGATATCCGTTCGAAAATTTCGCGTAGCCAGGACTGCTTTTTCCAAAATCTGCGCCCCCCTGTATGAATGCCAGGTCCGTCATCCCCCCCGCGCAGAAAAGGGGGCCCATCGGCCCCCTCATCAGCGTTCCCATGATCTGCTTGCCCGACCAGCGGAATGCCGGTACGGCGTGCAAGATTCCAAAGCTAAAGCGCGTCGATTGCTGCGTTCAGCGTTGGGCTGGGGCGCATGGCGGCGGTGAGCTTTGCATCGTCAGGCTTATAGTAGCCGCCCAGGTCGACCGGTACGCCTTGGGCTGCCATCAACTCAGCGTTGATTCTTTCTTCGTTCTGCAACAGCTCGGCTGCCAGCGGCGTGAACTTGGCTTTAAGTTCAGCATCTTCGTCCTGTGCCGCCAATGCCTGCGCCCAATAGAGCGCAAGGTAGAAGTGGCTGCCGCGGTTGTCGATTTCGCCGACCTTGCGGCTTGGCGATTGCCGGTTGTCGAGAAGCTTTTCGGTTGCCGTATCGAGTGCACGCCCGAGGATGGCTGCCTTCTTGTTGCCGGTGGCCTGCTCGAGGTGTTCAAGGGAAGCGCCCAGCGCGCAGAACTCGCCAAGCGAATCCCAGCGCAGGTGACCTTCCTCGACCAACTGCTGGACGTGCTTGGGTGCCGATCCGCCAGCTCCGGTTTCAAACAATCCGCCGCCGTTCATCAGCGGCACGATGGAGAGCATCTTGGCGCTGGTGCCGACTTCGAGAATTGGGAACAGGTCGGTGAGATAATCGCGGAGCACGTTGCCGGTCGCCGAGATGGTGTCCTGGCCCTTCTTCATGCGCTCCAGCGAAAAGCGCGTTGCATCCTTTGGCGACATGATCTGGATGTCGAGACCGCTGGTATCGTGGTCTGGCAGGTAGGCTTCAACTTTCTTGATCAGTTCTGCATCGTGCGGGCGGTCCTTGTTGAGCCAGAAGACGACCGGCGTATTCGACAACCTGGAGCGCGTGACGGCCAGCTTCACCCAATCGCGGATCGGGGCGTCCTTGACGATGCACATGCGCCAGATGTCGCCTTCTTCGACGGCGTGAGAGTGGATCTCGTTTCCGCTCGCATCGAGGACGCGGATGGTGCCGTTGCCGGGGGCCGCAAACGTCTGCGGGTGGGAGCCGTATTCCTCGGCCTTTTGCGCCATCAGGCCGACGTTGGGGATGGTGCCCATTTCGGATGGGTTGAAGGCGCCGTGCTCCTTACAGAAATTGATCGTCTCGGTGTAGACGGGGGCATAGCAGTTGTCGGGGATGACGCACTTGGTGTCATGCTCCTTGCCATCGGGGCCCCAGCCCTTGCCGCCGCCGCGAATGAGTGCTGGCATGGATGCGTCGATGATGACGTCGCTTGGGACGTGCAGGTTGGTGATGCCCTTGTCGGAGTTCACCATATACATATCGGCCTTGTTATCGAGGCAGGCTTTTAGGTCGGCTTCGATTGCGGCGCGTTCAGCGTCAGGCAGCGATTGGATCTTGGCAACGAGGTCGGCAACACCGTTGTTGGGATTGACGCCCAGGCGGTCGAGGGTGTCGGCGTGCTTGTCGAAGACATCCTTGAAATAGACGTAGACCGCGTGGCCGAAGATGATGGGGTCGGAGACCTTCATCATGGTCGCCTTCATGTGCAGCGAGAACAAAACGCCTTGCGCCTTGGCGTCGGCAACCTCGTCAGCCAGGAAGGCGCGCAGTGCCTTGACGCTCATGAAGGTTGCATCGGCGACATCACCGTCGCTGAGTGATACATCGTCTTTCAAGACCGTGACCGCGCCGTCGCCCGCGACGAATTCGATGCTAGCGTTTCCGGCCTGGGCTGCGGTGATCGTGGTCGACTTTTCGTTGGAGAAGAAGTCGCCGCCCGACATCGTTGCGACGTGGGTCTTTGAATCGGAAGCCCATGCGCCCATCGAATGCGGGTTTTTCTTGGCGTATTCCTTGACGGCCTTGGGGGCACGGCGGTCGGAGTTGCCTTCACGGAGAACGGGGTTGACGGCGCTGCCCTTGACCTTGTCGTAAGCGGCCTGGACCTGGCGCTCTTCATCGTTCTGTGGGTCTTCGGGGTAGTCGGGGATCTTGTAACCCTGGGATTGCAATTCGGCGATGGCCGCCTTTAGCTGGGGCACGGACGCGCTGATGTTGGGAAGCTTGATGACGTTGGCTTCAGGTGTCTTGACCAGGTTGCCCAATTCGGCCAGGTCGTCGGCCTGCTTTTGATCATCGGTTAGGCGGTCTGGGAACTGGGACAGGATGCGGGCCGCCAGTGAGATGTCCTTGGTGGTCACCGTGACGCCGGCGGCTTTGGCAAAACCCCTGATGATTGGCAGAAACGAGCCGCTGGCCAGCTCTGGCGCCTCATCGACTTTGGTGTAAATGATTTCGTTTCTATCGGTCATTTGACTGCTCTTCCCAGGAATAGGTTTTCGTTGCCATGCGCCTATTTCAAGCGGACGTGCAGGTACGGCGCGGATTTTGAATTGTTTTAAAGCGAACGCGCGAGAATGCCAGTCATCCTTTCCAACTAAAGGGCGACCCCCAAAGACGGGCTAACCTTTGACCTCCACCGTGACGTGACGCTGCTTGCCGGACGTTTCGCCCTTGGCGTCCGTAACGATGGTGTCAAACCCCGCCGTTGGGGCATTCGTGCCGTCATGAACAAAAAATACCGCGCCCCGCTCAATGTCGGCCTGGGTGAATTTTTGAACCGGCACGGTGTCGGCTGAAGCCAGGGCGATGAACCCACCTTTCGGGTTGCTGAGCGAATACGTGAGGTCCTTGGCGTCATCATCGGGGTCGAATGCGGTCAGGTCGAGGGTTGTAATCCGCACTTTGCCGCCACGCTCCACGCTGACCTTGAAATCCCCGGTCAGTTGCGGCGGCACGTTGCGCATGGTGCCGCTCAGCGCGCCGCCCTGTTGCATTGAGATCTTGCCGTATTCGACCTCGCCTTCGACTGAGCCGGTCTGGCCGATCTGAATCAAGCCGCCGATGGCGATGTCGCCTTGGACCGTGCCATTGACGTCGGCGGTTTTTGCCCGCAGCGATCCGTATATTCCACCCGATGGGCTGACCTCGACGGACTGCGCGGACAGACTGCCCTGGACGCGACCGTTGACGACGACCTGGCCCTTGGAGACGACATCGCCTTCGATGACCGTATCGGCCATGATTACGCTTTTCGTGGCTGGCTGGCTCAACGCGTTACTCCTGGCAAACATCTGGACCCCGCTTCGATCCGTACCAATCTTTATGGCAGCGACGATGTCAAGGGATTCGTCCAAGTGCCGCCTGGGTCGCCTGGCTGGGGCCACGAGGGCCGGTTGCGGCGCAGTCCTCGCAGCGATTAGAGTTGGGGCGAAACATGGTCAGAACAAATTTCCAAGGACGTGGGCATGAACTTCGCACTAAAACTCCTCGCAGCACTTGTGCTGGTGGCTGCAACGATGACCGCGGTTCGGGCGGATAATTCGGCGGTGGAAGCCATGCAGGAATACCTGGAGTTCGCGACCTACGATGCTGGCATCATCGTTCCACAGCAGCTCACGAAAGAGATTTTCGAGAGCGTCGTCTTCATCGACACCCGCAACGACGAGCAGTTCGGGAAGGGTTCAATTCCTGGAGCCAAGCATATCGAATGGCGTGAAGTTCTGGGGCGCATCGACGAGATCCCAACGGATAAGAAGGTCGTCCTTTACTGCAATACCGGAAGCCTTTCGGCGCAGTCAGCGTTCGCCCTGCGTGTCGCTGGACGCGACAACGTCCTCGTCTTGCAAGGTGGCATTGAAGGCTGGCGCAAGGATGCGGCTTACAAACCGTGAGGGTGCCCATCCCCTGTGGTCCAGATTGCACTTAATCGACATCGTGCAGTGACCGCCTTCGCGAAGCGCCACCCAAAAACACCTTTCCCACCTCCCTCGTGCCGGAGGCGCGCAACGAAATCCGGACGGGATCCATGCAATCCTCAAGGAACCGCTGCCGGCCCTCCTCAAGACAAACATTCCCGGCATCACTTTCAACCCACGCGAACAAATAATTGGCCACTATTCCAGCAACTTGCGTGGATGGCCGACTGCTCGGCCATGACGTTGCAGGGGATGGTAGGTTTGTAAAGACCGGCGGCCGTTGGCCATTAAAGGCGAGCGTTCCCCAGTTGCGTTTAGCAGTACTGGCGGAACTAACGCGATAGGCATGAACCGTGAGGGTGTGGGTCGGCGTTGGGGCAATTGCAATTACTGCATGAATTAGCTGCCTCATCTGACGCAACATCTTGTCGGTCTGCCACATCCCAGAACGGACGTGCGGCTTCGCGTTCGGCATCTGAGCGCGAAATGCCGATGTCTTTCAATGCGTGGCGATCCAGGGTCAGAAGTTGCCGCCGCTGACGGCGGACCTCCATCCATTTTTCGAAACGGCGCATTGTTACGAGGCTTGCATTGCTCGCCGCATTCAAAATCCGAAAGCATTCAGCCAACGCACGAGAAATTTGCATTGCGTCCAACTCCTCCAGTCGGCCGATGTCACACGACCGGCCCGGCATGCTGGAAGTTTAGGATTGGACCGCGTATAATGAAAACGAATGGTTGTTATGCATGGTATGTTGGTTTGTTATGGTTGCTTCATCTCGGAATATCGACGTTGCGCTGTTGCGCGCTTTCCTGACCGTTGCAGAATCGGGCGGGATGACGAGTGCTGCAAGTCAGCTCAATCTGACCCAGGCGGGGGTCAGCCAGCAGGTCAAACGGCTGGAGACTATTCTTGACTGTCAGTTGTTCGACCGCTCGCAACGGCAGCTACCATTGACAACGTCTGGTGAGCGGTTGCTGTCGTATGCGCGCCGCATGACGTCCATCAACGATGAGCTTTGGAACGTGATGACGGCTCCGGCCTTCGAGGGCGCGCTTAAACTTGGCGTGCCGCACGACATCGTCGCGGTTTTCATGCCCGACATTTTGCGGTCCTTCGGCCGGGCTTTGCCGAGAGTTCAGGTCACACTTGTCAGCAAGTCGACGCCCCGGCTGATCTCAATGCTGGAAGACGGAAGGATCGATGTCATCCTGACGACAGAGTTAGCGCCGGTCGGAGAGCCGCTCTTGGCCGACCGTCTGGTGTGGGCGGGAGCCCCGGGCGGGGAGGCTTACCGGCAATCGCCGTTGCCGATTGCATTGGGCGATGCCAAGTGCGCATTCCGGGGGGCCGCTGTCGACGCGCTATCGAAAGCCAATCTCGACTGGAAGCTGATGTGCCACACGACGGGCCAGGAACCCATCATCGCGGTTCTCAAGGCTGACATTGCCGTCGCGCCAATTCTGACATCGGCAATCCCTGAAGGTCTTAACCCCATCCCCGACGACTCTCATATTCCAGACCTGCCGACGTTCTACATCAACCTGCGGCTGCCGGCCGGCGGGGTGAGCGACATCACCGGCGAACTCGTCCGCCACATCAGGCAGGGCTTCGCCATCCGCCGTTCGCCGGTGGGTTAGTGGGGGCGGGGTGAGGGGTTTGGTGGCGGTGCGAGGGGACGGTAGGGCGCAACGTGTTGCGCCGTTCCGCCATTGCGGCTGCCGAAGACGGAGTGGCGTGAACCCGTGCTATTTGCGTTCCCGGAAACTCATGCCGCGAAGCAAATGAGTTATCCGGGATCCTGCCGGTTGGTTGAATTCGTTCCGGTCCGCCGCACGGTGGGAAGACCCCGGATAAATGCTGGACGCATTTTCCGGGGACGCAGAATTATTGGTGGCTTTTGGGGAGTGGCAAAGGTCTTGATTGCGAGGGATTTCATCCCTCGCGCACCCTGACCAGGGTCATGGACCCTGGGGTTGGTGCCGATGAGGTTTGGTGGAGGTGCGAGGGGACGGTAGGGCGCAACGTGTTGCGCCGTTCCGAGATTGCGGCTGCCGATGACGGAGTGGCGTGAACCCGTGCTATTTGCGTTCCCGGAAGCTCATGCGGCGAAGCAAATGAGCT
>JAHZKP010000072.1 GCA_022600345.1 Alphaproteobacteria bacterium
GGCGGCGTCGCGGCACTGGCCCATCGTGTCGCAGACGCGCTTTCAGCACGATGGACCCACATCGCGCTGCGCGCCGCTTCTGGCCGAATGCGAAAAAGTGACAGGTGTCGCGAGCCACATGAGTTTTTCAACAGCCTGCTAGGCGCGTTGATTGTTTTCGCGAAGGCGGGCTCGCTGGGCCATTGTGGGTTGGCGGCCACAGTTGGCGGCAATCATATCTTGTAGCTGTGACACATGATCATTGGGTCATACTGAGAGCACACTTCAGGCGCGTGCATGCGTTATATCAGCAACCCGGCGGCGAGGCCTTCCACCGGGCGACGATAGGCAGATTGATGGCGTGACAAAGTGCTAGCCCGGCTTTCTCACCTGAGGGCGGGGCATTCGGGTTGTGTTCATCAGCTCTATGGATTGGCGGGGTTTTACGTGTCGTGGGGTTTTTCGCGAAACAATACCAATTGAATCTCGCCTTGCAGGGCGGTGGCGCGCATGGCGCCTTCACCTGGGGGGTGCTTGATCGTTTGCTTGAAGACGAGCGGATAAAGCTCGGCTGGATGAGCGGTACAAGTGCGGGGGCGGTTAATGCGGTGGCGCTTGCTTCCGGCCTGGCCGAAGGCGGGCGGGAAGCCGCGCGAGAGAAACTGGGCGCCATCTGGCGTGGCGTCTACAAGGCCGGCGTGCCGGACTTATTGCGTTTCAATCCATTCCTCTACAGCCTCAGCAAGTTGCCCGCAGTCGCGCAGATGGCCAGCTTGTTGTCGCCCTACGAATTCAATCCGACCGGCTTCGATCCGCTGCGTCATTTGTTGTTGGAACAAATCGACTTTGAGCGCCTGCAGCAGGCGTGTCCCGTCAAGCTTCTGATTTCGGCGACTGATGTCGCGACCGGCCGGGCCCGGCATTTCCGCAATCATGAAATGCATGTGGAAGCTGTTCTGGCATCGGCCTGTTTGCCGACCGTGCATCATGCTGTGCAACTGGATGGGCGGGCTTACTGGGACGGTGGGTTTTCGGCGAACCCGGATCTGGTGACAATGGCCGAGGAAAGCCCGGTCGGCGATACGTTGATCGTGCAAATCATCCCGACAACAATTGCCCAATTGCCAACAGGGGTTCGCGATATCAGCGATCATGCCAATACGCTGACGTTCAATGCGCCATTCCTGCGGGATGTCGAAATTATCGAAACGGCAAGACAGACGCGCAAGGAAACGATGTTTGCTGGACGCGGTCCGATGATGCGGCTGGCAAAACATCGCTATCACCTGGTGGAAGCGACGGAGTATACCAGCGCATTGAAGCCGGATACGAAGGTTTTGCCCGATTGGGAGGTTCTGACATATCTGCGCGATTCCGGGCGCAAGGAAACTGAAAACTGGATTGAGAAGAACCTCAACCAGGTCGGTCGGCGCTCCAGCGTCGATCTGCGCAAGCGCTATCTGGATATCCCAACGTCAAGCCCTGCCAAGCGGCCGCAAATCAAGGATGTCACGGCTGCCGTTGAGACGGTCGAGCGGCTTGCATTGCCGCCGGCGCGGAAGCGGGCCTGAATTTTTGCCGAATTGGAACTATTGCAGCCGGGCCTGTCTTGAGGGATTTGGTTTATCCGCCTGCGGCTTATAGTTGGTGGCAATTGAGAATAGCTGCCACTGTTTGCCCGTTTCGTTGAAGCTCATGGAAAATGTGATCCAGCCCGACCGGGGTTTGGCGGGAAATGTCCCATTGATGCGGAGCCTGCCGGATGGGTCGCGCGCGGGGGGGCTGGACCAGACAATGGCTTGGGCGCTTTGAGGGGCCAGGGACAGGCCGGCTTTGCGGAACGGTGCGAAAATCGTAGCCAGGGCCCGGGCTGAATTTTGCCGCTGAAATCCGGCGGCGGCCTGGGCGCGGAGCTGCGTGTAGTCATTGGAGCTGATTGCCCGATCCAGTGATTGCAGAGTTCGATAGGCCAACTGGGAGGGTGTTTGCGGCGGCGTGATGGAGCGCCATTGGGCGAGGCTTTCACGCAAGTACCGTGACTGACTGCGGGTATCTGATTGCAAGACGATCAGGGCGGAAACGCCAGCGCAGGTGAGCCAGAGTGCGGCTAGTTTTCGTGGCGTCAGGGTCTGGGAAATGTTGAGCATTGTGAAGCGCCCCGGGCGATTTGAAATTGAATGATTACCAAGTCAGTTGCAGGCCGACGCGGACGCCGACATCGTGCTGGGCGCTGGCGCCCAGGCCGCCGGAAATTGCCAACGCTTCTCCGCCGCCGAAAACGTCCTGGTCGAGAATGCCCATGGCGGTCAGGCCGAAGGCGTTGTTGCCTTCAAAGTTGCCCCAGTTGAAGCGCACGCCAGCGACCTTGCCATCCGACAGAATGGGGTCCTGCAGGGCCATGGCGACGGCGACACCACGCATGGCCTTCTGGGACATTTCGGTGTTTTTCTGAATTCTGTTGTCGAAGGTTCCAACGGTCTGCTCCATCGCGCTTGTCCTGCTGGATAGGTCGTCGACGCTGCTTTCAACGTTGCGGATCGATTGTCTGTTGCTTGCAATGGAGCGGCGGTTATTGGCGATTCCAGCGCGGTTGGTTGCGATGTTGGAGCGATTGGTGGTGATGTTGTTCGTATTGGTCGTGACCTGATTTTGCACGTTGTTGATGGTGGTCGTGTTGTTTGTCACACGGCTATCGAGATTGGCGATATCGGTGGTGTTGTTTGAGATGTTTGTCGTGTTGGTGGCGATATTGCCTTCGTTCGTCGTGACGCGATTTTCAACGTTGGTGATGCTGGTCGTGTTGTTGGTTACGCGGGTATCCAGATTGGCAATGTCAGTTGTGTTGTTTGAAATATTTGTTTCATTCGTCGTGACGCGGTTGTCCAGATTGGAGATGTTTGTCGCGTTGTTCGAAATGTTGGTCGTGTTGGTTGAAATGTTTGTCTCATTCGTCGTGACGCGCGTATCCAGATTTGAAATGTCGGTTTCATTGGTCGTCACGCGGGTATCGAGATTGGCAATGTTTGTCGTGTTGGTGGCGATGTCGCCTTCGTTCGTGGTGACGCGTGTGATGAGCGAGGCAATGTCGCCCTCGTTTGTCGTGACGCGACCGAACAGGGCGCCGCCATCGCCAGATATGTTGCCGCTGGCATCGGTTGTGACAACTTCGAGCGGGCCGGTTTGGGCAGCGGCGCTGGCAGCACTTGTAACGCCTGAAAACGTGTAGGTATTGGTTGCCGTGCCAAAGCTTTGCTGATTGGCGCGAGTGGAGGCTGCACCTTGTCCGAAGGCTGCCGAGTTATCGAAATTGGCGCTTGCTGCTTCGCCGACGGCGGTTGCGTTGGTGCCGGTGGCGGAAGAGAATTCGCCAAGTGCGCTCGACTGATCGCCTGAGGCAACGGCATCGAGACCGAATGCTGCTGAGTTCATCCCGGTCGCCTGGGCGTTCTGGCCGACGGCTGTCGAGCCGGTTGCGGTGGCACCCTGGCCAATGGCGACGGCTCCCGCGGAGGCCGCGTTGGCGCCATCGCCGATTGCAATTGCGCCGACTTGGGATGCTGATGCTGACCGGCCGAGCGCTGTTGCGCCTTCGGCGGTGGCGCTGGAGTTTTGCCCGTAGGCCGAGGCGCCTGAAGCACTGGCGGTCGATTGATGGCCGGTTGCGGTTGCTGCCTCACCTGACGCCGTTGATGAATAACCAAGCGCAGTGGCATCGGCCTCAGAGGCTTCGGCCTGGAATCCATAGGCGGATGTGTTTTCGCCAGAGGCTTGCGACAATGCGCCGGTCGCGGTTGCGCTCAAGCCGCTTGAGAGGGCGCCGTCGCCGATGGCGGTCGCCTGTTCGGCTGTGGCGCGAGACTGGCTGCCGATGGATGTTGCGTTTGCTGCTTCCGCGCGTGCGCCGCTGCCCATGCCGGTTGAAGACAGTCCGGTTGCTTCGGCGCCAAATCCAATTGCCGTTGTGTTGAGTTCGTTGGCCATGGCGTTTGCGCCAAGGGCTGTTGAGTTGCCTCCGGTTGCCCGAGTGGCGCTTCCCACGGCGGTGTCGTCGTCATTGCGCGCGTTGGCGGAGTTGCCGATTGCGGTGGTGTTGGCACCTTCAGCCTGGGCATTGGCGCCGATGGCGGCGCTGTCGCGCTGTGAGGCAACGGCGGCGTTGCCGATCGCGGTGGCGCTTTCGCCAGCCGCTTCGGCGGCCTGGCCGATCGCGGTCGTGTAGCGGTCGGTTGCAAGCGAATTGCGCCCGAACGCAGATGCGCTCTCACCGGGGGCTGCGGCGTTGTCACCGCAGGCAATGGCTCCGACACCCGCTGAAGCGGTGGCGGCGATACCGCCGTACTGCTGGCAGACGAACTGGGCGTGCGCGGGGCTGGATAGGAGGACGGCTGCGAATGTAATCGCGCTGACGGCGGCCAAGCAGGTGGCGGCCTGTACGATGTCCAGGAGCCGAGACTAGGTGGGCGGGAACGTGGAAATTTTGAACCGGTAGGTAGGTGCAGGGCGGTGGTGGGTGGGGACCACGCGCCCTGCTTGCCGCCTTAACGGCAACACAGCCAGGATACTCATTACTAGGACTCCGAAGGGCTGCCGCGGGGTGGGGAGGCGGCGTTTCCTACTTTGGGATTGTCCGACAGACATCAGACAATCGCAATTAAGCCCTAGGTTGCTTAAAAATTTATTAAAGTACCAAAAGGTTGTATTCAGGGTGCCGGCGAAATCAGTTTGGCGTAGGCGTCATCAGCGGTTTCCCGGATGAGTTTCGCGTACTTCTCGTGCGCCTGGTGGCCGGGCCCGATCTCTCCGACGTCGTCTTTGGTGACGCTGTCTGTCAAGGCGTAGACGATGGGGCTGGCAACCGGGATCAACATCGCTCCTTGCTTGTTTAGCGTGGTGATGATCCCGCGCATATGACCGGTCTGGTCGAGTTGGGAAACCATCACCATTCTCATGGCGCCTTTGGTCAGGGAAACCAGGTGCAGGAACATTGAGGAGGCAGGGACGTAGATTCGACCACGGTGCTGATAGGCAACGTCGGGACGGTCGCTTTCTTCAAACAACAGGCTGGGCCAATCGGGATCCCAGATGATATCCGTGCGGAAAGCGACGTAGACATCGGGCTTGGCAAAGGACGGGCGAATGGTCAGGTAGGTGCCGATATAGTGGTCGACGGCGGCTTTGGTGTAGGCACCCATGTAGACGGGGGCGGCCAACCCGCCTTCGCCCTTCAGTTCCATTGGCCCCGAGACGCTTGCCCCGCTCCATGCGGTTCTGATGGTCTCGAATTCAAGTCCAAGCACGGAGCAGACATCGAATAGCGTCTGGTCGCGCACGGGCCGTCCGGCAATCAGGTTCTGGACGGTTTTTTCATGGCAACAGGCGTTGTCGGCCAATTCAGCCTGGGTCATTTTTTGTTCGATCATCGCGGTGCGGATTTTGGCGATGGCGGCGGTGCGGCTGTTGGGCGGATTGTGCTCAGGCATACGGCCTCGCTGAAACTGGGGGATGCCTGACGAAGCGGCGTGGGGCTGGCGTCTTGCTTGGCAACAGGTGGCTGGTGCGGATCACGACAGCGGATTGCTGGAAATTACCGGAAATTACCGGTGGGCGCCAACTGCCATTTTGAGCAAATTTCACAGTGCTGGATGCTGGCGCCGGATGCTGGCTGATGGGCTCAACTTTCCAGCCGCGTTGGGGCATGTTGATTCGTATTGGTACGGAATTTCTTGGTTTGGACTTCAAGGGTGGTTGTCACGAAGGGAACAGCGTTCAGCTTTGGTTGGGTTTAACTTTCTTAACCAGGGAGCGCGTCCCCCCAAGTGCAACCGCAACAAAAACAAGGAGGTCCAGACAACATACATTTGAATGGCGCTAGGGCGCGCGGTTTTTTCCTCTGTACCGCGTGGCCGTTCGTTAAGAACTGGAGTTCTGAGCGATTTGTCGGTTCGCCTGCGGCCTGACAGATGGCCTCTTCGAGGAGGTCTTTGCAGCGAGGTATTCCTGGCGCCACCTAATATTGCAAGTTCTTGCCGGCCGCTTCGGACCGGACGGCAAGTGTGAACGCTGACCGGTTTCGAGACCGCCGGTCGGCGTTCTTTTTTTGTTGGCCGCGGTCGTTGTCGCTCACGGTGCAGATCCGGCGCCAAGGCGCCGGGCACCTGCGCGGGCGCGCGTCAAGGACGCGGGTCGCGCTTGCTCCCGGACAGGCGCACTACGGTGATCGTGAAATCTCTATCGAGCATGCTCACAATGTTAGACCCTCGGAGGGTGCATGTTGGCGCGTTTTGTTTGACGCAACATTGGGCAAGCACATGTTGGCTCGTTTCGTTTGGTCCACATTTCCTGAAGTCATGTGGAGCTGGCGCCAAGCTACGGTTCGGAATCCGATGCTGGAGCGGAATTCTGACAATGTGGGAAAGTGCAATGAATTGCACCTGACGGTCGGCGTTTCAGGTAGGGCGCAATGAATTGCGCCGATCCAATTTTGCCATCTTGAGCCCAGTTGGCAGGTGTTGCCAACCGGGTCTCAGTAGGGACGCTTGCGCTTCCCTGATATCAGTTCAGGACCTTAACCGTTACCGGCACAACGCCCTTGTGCTGCATGCCGATCTTGTAGGCGGCTGCTTTCGACAGGTCGATGATGCGGCCCTTGATGTAGGGACCACGGTCATTGATGCGAACGGTAACCGAACGGCCGTTGTACTTGTTGGTGACGCGGACGCGCGTACCAAAACGCAGCGACTTGTGAGCGGCCGTCATGGCGTTCGGGTTGAACCAACCGCCTGAAGCTACGCGCTGTGGCTGCCAGTAGAAGGAAGCCTTGCCGTAAAGGGTGCGGCCGGCATAACGGCTTTTCTTATATTTGCGCTTGGCGTACTTTTTCGAACGCTTTTTGTAGGAGCGCTTGGTGTAGCGCTTCTTGGATTTGCGGTAGCCCTTCTTGGAGTAGCGCTTCTTCTTGTAGACCTTCTTGGCGGTACGCTTCTTTTTGTAAACGCGCTTTTTCTTGTAAGCGCGGGCTTTCTTGACGGCGGAGTACGAATTGCTGTTGCAAGCGTAGCTTGGGCCGTTGCATTTCCAGCCGGCTGAAGCGGTGCCTGCGCCGATCATGGCGAAGGTCACTAGTGAGACGAGTGCGACAATGATTGTGCGCATTTAACCAATTCTCCCTGCATTCGCGACAGTGCTGCGGCGCAACAATTCTCCCGTGCCCCGAGCCGGTATGCCGGGGTCTGACGAAATATTGCCGTAAAGCTTGAACCTGCCCTTTCGGCAGGCTGAAAGCCTGATGTGCCGCCGCAGCGAAACGCCAGAAACGTATCTGTCGTCGTGCTAATCTGATCTCAGTTGCCGCATCTGGCTGGACTGGATCGTCTGGCGGCGGGAGGCAACACCCGTACGCGGTCGACGTCAACAGGACAGATTGTGAGTTTTGTTTCAGATGTGGCGGCTACGGTTTGATTTGGTTGGGAAAATCCGGATTGGCCGTGAACGCACCGTGACGGCAAGTCGCAGCTTTTGCTGCAAGTGCGAAGGAAGTTTGCGAGAAAATGAGTGTGCGGCGCAATAAGTTTGGCCGTGCGAAGCAACCCCAATTGAAGGTGGGCGGTTTGGTTTCGTAACCAGATCAGGTCGTCGGCTTGTTCCGGGTCATCACCGGTGTCATGTTGAGGCTGACTCGGGCGGTTCGCGAACGACTGTCGGGTGATGCGGTCGAAGCGGGTTGTTGGGTAACACTATTGAGAGACTGAAGGGCAGGAGTGATGGTTTTGGGATTTGCCACTGCAGGGGCCGGCCGGATGTCCTTGATCCGGTCGATTGCCGGCGCCGTTATTGCGGTGACCATTGTCGCCGGGACCGCCCGGTTTGCGCCTGCCGAAGCGCGCATTGTCTGCGATGAGGGCTACCGCGTGATTAAGGGCCAAAAGCTGGCAACGCCCTACTGCATGGACGTTTATCTGGCGCAGGTGGCGCGGGAATATGGCACGCGGGTCAGTGCCCGGACAATTTTGAACAATCCCAGCAAGAAGCGGGAAGTGTGCGAATTCGTCGGTCAGGACATTCGCGTCAAGAATATTTGCGACTTGGTCCTGCCAAGGCGTGGCGGCTTTTGAATCGTATTCACGCGGCCGTGGAGCAGTAAAGCTTCAATGCCCAAGAAGGAACAGGCCGCGAAAAGCAGCCGGCTTGGAAAATTGCGCCGCGAGGTGACGTTGTTGCTGCTCGGTTCAGCTCTCCGAGCTGCCGCCCTTGAGGGAATTGGCATCAAGGTTAGGGGTCAGCTCAGAGGCATCCTGTGGCCGTCGAACGCGGCCGTCGAACTCCGCACCTTCGGAAATGGCAAGTTTCTGGTGGAAGATGTCGCCATCGACTTTGGCGCTGGGCATCAGGGTAACGGATGAGCCTTTCAATGCGCCTTGAATCTGGCCTTCAACCTGGATCAGGTTGGCGGTTACGGTTCCCATCACCTTGCCCTTGGGGCCGATCAAGACTTCCTTGCCGTTGATATCGCCCTCGATCAGGCCGTCGATTTTGACGCGGCTCTGGGAAACCACCGTGATTTTTTGACCGACAATGGCCAGATCTTCGCCGATGACGGAGTTGCTGGGCGCTGTGGGAACTGGTGAGGGAGTTGGAGGTGGAGTGGGTTTGGCTGTTGTCGAGTTCGGCGTAGACGCTGCCTGGCCAGCCGCCGGAGCAGGTTGCCCCTGTGGTGGAAGTTTTTGATCCTGATTACCACGCCCGAACACTTTGTCTCTCCCTCGCCAATCCACGCTTACCGGCAGCAACATGCCCTTTGACGGTGGGCTTGTCGAGCAGCCTTATGACAGATTGATAACCCAGTCGGATTGGTGTGGCCGGGAAAGCCAAATGATCGGTCCAGCCTTATTGCGATAGGCACCGTAATCAAAGGGACTTAGCATTCGCCGCCCGATGAAAAGCGTCGCCCGGCCGTGGCTATCTGGGCGATAGAGCTTCCCTGATCCGGGGAAAAAGATCCCGGTAATTAGGCCTTCGGGGCCACGTGAAACTCAGTGTCGATGGCGTTTGCGTGGCGCAAGGTTTGATAGACGACGCAATAGCGTTCCGTGAGTTTGGCGAGCGTGGCTTTTTCTTCTTCGCTCAGGTCGCCTTCGAGTTCGAAGTTCAGGCGGATGGCTGCAAAGCCGACAGGGGCATCGCGGTCGACGCCCAACGTGCCACGAAAGTCGAGGTCGCCTTCGGCGGTGATGGTTCCGCTGGACAGTGGCAATTCAAGTGCTGTGGCGACGGCCTTTAAGGTAACCCCGGCACAGGCGACGAGGGCTTCCAACAACATATCGCCCGAGCAGGCTTCCAGGCCGCTGCCGCCGGTAGCTGGATGAAGGCCGGCTTCGACCATGGCTTTATGGGTTTGCAGAGAGCAGCTTACGCCCTCGCCCAGGCTCCCTTTGGCCTGCAAGGTGACAACCGCCGAGTTCGGCGCGTCACGATAGCGCTCTTTCAAAGGAGCCTGCAGGGCCTTTAAGCGTTCGCTATCCATGTTTGAAACAAACCTACTAACCTTGGTGCGGCAGCGCGGCTTGGCTTGAGGCCGGTGCGCTGTGACGATTTCGATTGTTCAACGCGGAATGTAGAGGTCGACATATGGAGCGCGAACACGGACGCCGCGACGGCTGCGCCTGACGTAAGCGTAAGGTGCGTCCACTTCGACGTCGCCACGGTAGCTGTCGACATAGGTGTAGGGTGCGGTGACGTAGCGGCCACGGTAACGGCGGGAATAGCGGCGGGAATACCGGCGGCGCTTGTATCTCTTGGTGACGTTGACGATGAGGGCGTTTTGGGCGGCCTGGGTGGTGTCGACGGCGGTCGCGGCCTTTAGCGGCGTTGCGTTCGAAGTCCCGGAAAAGGCGCACAGGGCCAGGAGGCTCGCAAAGGCAGCAAAGACGGTCTTGTAGAAATGAGTCATCGTGCTCTCCGGGATTGCGGTGGTTGGAATTGGTGAATTGCGGCGCGCAGTCTCTGCCGCCTTTGGTGGTTCGTCAAGATGGGGGTTATATTACTGCTGCGAAGCGCCGCGGTAGACCAGCCAGGCGATCAAGGCGGCCAACACTGCAAGGACGCCGGGCAAGACGGCGTCGATATACCCAATCGTCATGGAGCGGGCGAGGCCCAGGCCCAGTCCATCGGGCCCGGTGATGAAAAACGCGGTCCAAAAAACTATTTGTATCAAGGCTATAAGGGCGGCTGGCAGTAACACAAAGAGGGTGGGCCAGCGTCTCAGTCCGATCTTGGGATAGCGTCGGAACAAGGCCACAGCTATGACAATCGTCGCCACCAATGCAAGGAGCGGCCAGCCAAACAGGCTGAACCAGTGTTCGCCAATACCCATGCGCAAGGCGATGCCGAGAATGGTGAGCCCGATTGCTGCGGCGAGCAAGGTGTTGACATAGCTTTGCTTCGTCATGTGGGTCCATTTTGGGTAGGTTGGCTAGGTGACATACTTGCACGCGATGACCCAGACTTCATTACGCCGTTGATGGTGAAGCGTGCCGGGGAAGCAACAGAATTGCAATATTCAGCCAGAAGTCGGGGCTGGGGTTCGGGCCGGTGCTGTTCGCCCTTGTCATCTGGCGAACAACGCGCTTCCCTAGCGGAAAAAACTGAACCTTTGAGGGTAGTATGTCAGTTGGGGCACGTGGTTTTGTTGCTGTGATCTTTACGATTCTGGCTGTGTCGTTCGTCGCGACGACGGCGGTTTTGTATTTCGAGTACGGTCTTGACGGGGGGACCGACTGGACGGCGATAGCGACATACTACTCGCATTTGTTCATCTTTTTCCCGACTTTTGGCATTCTGGCGCTGATCGCGTTCTTTGTTCCTGCCTGTATTCTGGTCGATATGTATTGGGACCATGTGCCAAACGGCAAGGCCCGGTTCATGATTGGGTTCATGGTTGCCGTTCTGCTGGCTCTAATCGGTGGAAACGTTCTGGGCACCGGGGGCGTTCTCAAGTCGATCTTCGAAATCAAGCCTGAGGTTTTAATCAAGGACGCCGGTGAACCGGCCGATTGCGCGGCAACGGGTAAGTCGGCGTGTCAGCGGGCACCGGTCTTGAACGCGCTGCGGGAAGTGCGAAATCAATCGACCCGCAGGGCGGGGATGTCGAAATTCGTGCGCGATTGTTCGCCCGATCCGCTGATTGGCAACCATCCGCAACGACAGACGCTGAAATATTGTTTCGTTACACAGTCTCTGGCCGAAGCGGAAACGTGCTGTAAGGCGCAGGAGCGGTTTGGAACGGCGCTCTACCAGATGTACCAAAAAGAGGAAAACCTATCGCTGACCGGTACGGTGCATCGCTACCTGCTGCCGCTGAAGGTGTTCTTCTTATTGATGGTTTTTGCGCTGGCGATGTTGTTGGCGCTGCGCCATCAGAACATGGAGAAACATTACAAACCGTTCCTGCCGAAGATCCAGCGGGGGCTGTTGGTGGGGGCGGCTGCGATGTTGGTGTGGCCGTTGATGAACCTGGCGTTCCTGCAGTCCTCAGGGCTGCTTTATGGCACAGGGTACGAAAGCATCTACCGGGATATCTCGCCGCTCATTCTGGGGGCGTTCGTTGCCTGGGCGCTGTTGCTGGTGTTCTTCTTCTTCAAGTCGGTCGACCGGGCGGACAAGGACATGGAAAACATGGGCCGGATCACCAGTCTTGGCGGCTCGGCGCTGGCGTTGATGAATTATCAGACCATTGTCGATTATTCCGTTCGGTTTGCGGGCGCCGGAGCGACGGTGGTTTCGCTGGGTGGTCTGTTCCTGGTTGTACTCGTGGCGTTTTTCTTCGTGGTGCTGCAACCCAAGCGCACGGCGAGCGGTGGGCTGTCTTTGAACAAGTAGCGCGTGAGGCGGAGGGCCCAGTTCCTTGAGGCTTGCATGGATCCCGTCCGAACGACGGGATGACGAAGGTGGGTGAGGTGATTTTGGGTGGCGGTTCGCGGGACTAGTCACAGTACGACAATGACAATTGCAGGATCGCGGGAGCCGTGAATTGCCTTGGCCCCTGAGATGCCAGTGACCGTATCTTTGCGCCGGGCGTCAACATGCGCTTGAGCAATGAAAAAGCACATCTCTAGCAGGCTGTTGAAGAACTCATGTGGATCGCGACACCTGTCACTTTTTCGCATTCGGCCAGAAGCGGCGCGCAGCGCGATATGGTTTATCGTGCCAGTGCCGCGACGCCGCCGAGGCGAAAAAGTGCGGTGTCCCAAGGGGGATGCGGCGAAATTGACTGCCGGACTGCGTTGCGCCGGTTTGCCGTGGGGCCACCACGCCTGCACCGGACGCGTCTTGCCGGCAGTCAATTTCGTCTCGCATCGCGACCTCACTGAGTTCTTCAACAGCCTGCTAGAGCATGTTGTTTCAGTCGTGTCGCTGACTGCCGATTGGGATAATGCGGTTCTCAAGTGAAGTTTTTTGGGGCCGGTAGATTTATGGAAAAGATCGTGAACGATCAAGATCGAGACTTATCCGAACTGGAAATCAGAACTTTTTTGGGTAATAGGGATCTCGGTGGCCCGGCTAAGGACCTGTGGGATTCAATACGATTTGAGAATTGTTCCGAACAGGCAGACGAGAAAGAAATCGTGCGGCAATTCGAGGCTAGAAAAGAGGGAATTTTCGAGGCCTCAGATGAATTCTTCTCTCGGTTGGATGCAGAGCTTGGCTCCAAAAGCTGAAACAAACCAAAAAATTTGATCGGGCATAATATTGCTATCTGTGGATTTTCGAGATGCGCAGTTGCGTGGACTCGTAGCCAGAAAAAGCCAGACATTTATGCATTTGGCCAATGGCTATATTGGCAGGTATGGACTCGACGGTTTGCTGTTCGTGGACCCGAAGGGGGAGGCTACCAGCAAAGTGTATTGGTTGCTCAACTTGGCCTACAAGGAGCAAGCGTTAGAGCACTTTCCGACCAAATCGAACCATTCTGCCGAGGCGGATTAGTGACAAGATCAAGTGGACCGGCGCAGCGCGTGGCGGTGCCACGGGCAAGACGGGATGCGCAGAGATTGGCGCAAATCCGCCCGGCCCGTCCAATCGTAGATTGGCTCCGCCAATACGGGTTTCCAAGCGGCGGCCGCCCAGTGCGTCGAGCGGCTTGGCCGATCACCCAGATCGACCCGCGCCACTCGCCTGCTGGGCCGTGCTGGAAGCGCGCCTCCGGCACGACTCGCCGCTTGAGAAACAGAATTGAATCGATTTGGTCGGAAAGTGCTCTAGCGCAAAAACCGATCGGGAGAGTACCGATCACCTGCGACTGACCTTGAGCTTTCCGTGATCGGCCAGATTTGCCAATCCGGCAATCAGCCGCCCGGAAACGCGACCAGTCTCGGCGAGGTTGTTATCTGATTCAAAGTCGCGAATCGCGCGTTCGGTTTCAACGCTGTAAGTGCCATCGACCGGACCTGGCTCGTAGCGCAATTGTTTCAGCGACTGCTGGACGGTCTGCATGACGCGTTTGGCTTGAGGGGAGGTTGGCAGCCCGGCGTTCTTATCGTGGCTGGAAGGCGGCGGCCTGAGGCCCAGTAGGCGTTGCAGCAGGCTGGCATCAGCGGCGGCGGTGAGCGGCAATCCGTTGTCGTATTCGTACGCCATGATGGCTGCGCGCGACATCAGGCTTTCAGTTCCGTCGGTCGTACCGGGAAGATAGCCAAGCGCCTGCAGCTCACGCTGGACCTTGATCGCGGTCTCTTTCATTTTGGCATCGTTTAAGAGCATCGGCTCATCTGCACCGTTGGCTTTCGGCGGCGCCTTCGTGGCTGCGCTGATGGCCATAACCGGGGCGGGGGCAAGCTCTCGACTCCCTTCCTGCAAGCCCATCAGATTGACTGCGAGTGCAATCGTCAGCGATGCGAAAACCGCCAGACCACCGTTGAAAACCCGTTGCGACATTACCCCACGCCCTTTCCCACATACCCAGCGCGATTATTTGGCTCACGGATTAAAGCGGGATTAACTGTGATGGCAGACTGATCGATTTGACGGGAATTCCACCTGATCGGGGCCGCAGCGATTGGTAAATAGATAGAAATTTAACAAAATTGCAATTTTCAGGCGAACCAAATTGCAACCTTAGGTGTTTAAGGTTGGGGGGTATGGGTTTTGTCACCGAACGCATTTTCTCAGGATCGAGGGCTTCGAGGTGAAGTTTGCATTGTTCATAGCATTGGCATTGATCGTATTGCCAAACGACACGCTGAAGTCAGCGACGACTGGCATGCAGACGGGCCTGAGCAATGTTGTCAGCATTTGCGAAGAGCGCGCGGAGGATTGCGATGCGGTTCGAAACGCCATGCTCGATGCCGCCGATTTTATTGCGGTGAAAGCTTCTGGAGCAGCCCAGCATCTGGCAGCCGTTTATCAGAAGTCGAAGCAGCAAATCGCAAGCGGGCTTAAAGCCAGCCGACCTGACCGGGGCACCTTGCGCGCACAAGACCTACAGCCTGAATGGCGCGGGCAACTGTAAAACCGACTGAGACCAATAGGATTATCGCCAACAGGACCATGGCGGGGTTCTGCATTGGGCCGGTTCGCGCTACGAAGTAGCCTAACATTTGCGCGAACTGGCGGTCCATCCGCGTTGCGCAAGCGTTTTGCTGCATGAACCGCGCCAACTAGTGAGGTGGATCAGAAGTTCGTTATTTAACCAGACGCAACCTTGGAAACGAGCTTCTGATCCGTAAACCTCACTAGACTCATAGTTTTGCTAGTGTGATTCAGAGACAGGAATTCGCTTCGTGGCTGCCGCAGTGGATCGGCGAATTCCTGTCTCATCACACTAGTGAGGTGGATCAGAAGTTCGTTATTTAACCAGACGCA